>DASRZB010000500.1:0-8263 GCA_035653855.1 Acidothermaceae bacterium
CGGCGGGAAGACGGCCAAGATCCTGGGCGAGGAGCTCGATCTCCACACTGTGGGGGACCTCCTGCGACATTACCCGCGGCGTTGGGAGAAGCGCGGCGAGCTCACGGACCTGAGTGCGCTCGAAGTCGGCGAGTTCGCCACGATCTTCGCGAGTGTCGCGGGCGTCTCGAGCAAGGGGATCCGACGTGACCTCTACAAGACCGACGTCGTCGTTACGGACGGCACCAAGAAGCTGACACTGACGTTCTTCAGCAAGCGCGACTGGCAAAAGGGCCGGTTTGCTGTGGGGGACAGGGCCTTTTTCTCCGGCAAGGTGGGCGAGTTCAACCACAAGCCGCAGTTGTTGAATCCTGAAGTCGAGGCAGTCGACGACGATATCGACGAAACAGCGTCCGATTTCGCGGGCGCAATCCTGTCGATCTATCCAGCATCGAAGGGTGCGACAACACTGGACATTCGGCGGAGCATGCAGGTCGCGCTCGACAGCGTCGACTTGCCCGATGACCCCGTGCCGACGGGCATTCGCGACGGACTACGGCTCCTCGGCTATCGCGAGGCGCTCGAGGGAATCCACCGACCGAAGACGTTCGCCGAGCGAGACCGCGCACGCAATCGGCTGGCATGGGACGAGGCGTTCGTCCTCCAGATCGTGCTTGGCCAACGCAGGGTGGCCGCAAGTGGATTACCGGCTACTTCGCGGCGTCCGGTCGATGACGGATTACTCGCTGCGTTCGACGCGAGATTGCCGTTCGAACTGACCAGCGGTCAGCGCAGCATCGGCGAGCTGATCGCCGAAGAAGTCGCGGCTAACCATCCGATGCACCGCTTGTTACAGGGCGAGGTTGGCTCGGGCAAGACGGTCATCGCGCTGCGCGCGATGCTTGCCGTCATCGATGCCGGAGGGCAAGCGGCTCTACTCGCACCGACCGAGGTGCTTGCGCAGCAGCACCTTCGCTCGATCAGCGACATGCTCGGCGACCTTGCGCTGGCCGGCCAACTGGGTGGCGCCGAGACGGCAACAACCGTCACGTTGCTGACCGGCTCGCTGTCTCAGGCGGCTCGACGCAAGGCCATGCTCGATGCGGCCTCGGGTGTAGCAGGCATCGTTATCGGCACGCACGCACTGCTCGAAGACAAGGTGCAATTCGCTGATCTCGGCCTCGTGGTCGTCGACGAGCAGCACAAGTTCGGTGTCGAGCAACGCGACGCGCTGCGTGCGAAGGCGCGCGACGATCGGCGGCCGCATGTTCTCGTGATGACCGCGACGCCGATTCCGCGGACCGTCGCGATGACCGTCTACGGCGATCTCGACGTTTCGACCCTCACGGAGTTGCCGAAGGGCCGGGCCCCGATCACGACGGCCGTCGCGCCGGTCGCGGGTCGACGAGACTGGTTCGACGCCGTGTGGCAGCGAGTGCGCGACCAGGTCGAGGCAGGTCACCAGGCTTTCGTCGTCTGTCCGCGCATCGGGGGCGACGAGCCCGATGAGCCGGACGATTCCGGTGAGGAGCTCAAGCCGGATGACACCGAGACGGACACACTCGGCTTCGGAGCTACCGAAGGACCGCCTGGTGGTAGCCGACCCGCGGCGCCGCCGATGCGCCCGCCCGTCGGCGTCCTCGAACTCGGCCCACAACTTGCCGATGGCTACCTCAGCAACCTTCGGGTCGAGATCCTGCATGGGCGAATGCCTAGTGACGCGAAGGAAGCGACGATGCGTGCGTTCGCCGACGGTGCCGTTGATGTACTCGTTGCGACGACCGTGATTGAGGTTGGGGTCGACGTCGCGAACGCGACGATCATGGTGATTATGGACGCCGAGCGCTTCGGCGTCTCGCAACTTCACCAGCTCCGCGGCCGGATCGGTCGTGGGTCAGCGCCGAGCCGGTGCCTGCTCGTCACTGAGCTCCCTGCTGGGCACCCTGGTCGCGCCCGGCTTGATGCCGTGGCTGCGACGTCCGACGGCTTTGAGCTCTCTGAACTTGATCTGTCGCTGCGTCGCGAGGGAACCATTCTCGGTGGCCAGCAGCACGGCAGGAGCGACCTGAAACTGCTCTCGTTGGTGCGCGACCGCGATCTCATCGGGACGGCGCGAGAACAGGCGACCCGCATCGTCGACACCGATCCCGAACTGGTCGACCACCCGCCGCTGGCCGCCGCGGTCAAGCGGCTGGTCGCCACTGAAGACGCAGAATTCCTCGAAAAGGCCTGAGGTCTCTGCCGCGGCGACTGCTGTATCACTGCAAATGCGGGGTCGCTGCGATGATGACGCGGTGGTCGTGAACCTCGATAGTGGCGACGAGGTCGTCATCGTCCGCGGCAGTGCGTACGGCGTGGACACTCCGGCGCAGGTCCCCGACGTCGTCGCCGCGAAATGCACCAAGCCGGACGACGTGCAATGGCTGCCCGAGGTCGACCCCAGCGTCGATCTGGTCGCCCGGATCACACCGTCCGTCGGCCCGCTCTGGAGTAGCGACGACTATTTCGACACCTTGCGCGGCTGGCAGGCGACGTGACTCGGATCGTGGCCGGGCAGGCGGGCGGGCGGCGCCTCGCGGTACCGCCGTCCGGAACCCGCCCGACGTCCGATCGTGCCCGCGAGGCGCTGTTCTCCAGCCTTGACGCCTCGCTGCACGGCCTGACCGGCGTCCGGTTCCTTGATCTCTACGCCGGCTCCGGCGCGGTCGGGCTCGAGGCGTGGTCGCGAGGGGCGGCGCGCGTGGTGCTGGTCGAGTCGGCGGCCGCCGCAGTGAAGGTGCTACGCACCAACGTCACGAATCTGCGCTCGTCCCACTCGCCCGGGCCGGCGGGCACGATCGATGTGGTGGCCGCCAAAGCGGAGCGAACGGCGGCCGACCTCCCGCCGTCCGCCTTCGACGTCGTTTTTGCTGATGCGCCCTACGATCTGCCGGCGGTTCAGGTCGCCGGCGTGCTCGCGACACTGGCGCAAAGAGGCGTTCCGCGGTCCGGCGCGATCATTGTCGTGGAGCGGGCAACCCGGGATAAGTGGAGCTGGCCGCTTGGTTACGCGGCCACTCAGGATCGCAAATACGGGGACGCGACCTTGCACTACGCGACATTCGACCCCACTCTGCTCTAGTGGCCATAGTGACAGCAGGGGCCACAGCTACATGGGCGGCAGTTCCATGGGCGACAGTTCCATGGGCGACAGAGGCAACTTTCGGAGGCTGATGCGTGCACAGGGCAGTGTGTCCCGGCTCGTTCGACCCGGTCACCAACGGGCATCTCGACATTCTCGGCAGAGCGTCGAAGCTCTACGACGAGGTCTATGTCGCCGTGCTGGTGAACAAGTCCAAGAGCGGGTTGTTCACCCTGGAGGAGCGCATGGAGATGGTGCGCGAGACCACCCTCGACTTCGGCAACGTGGTGGTGGAGTCCTTCGGTGGTCTGCTGGTCGACTTCTGCCGCGAGCGCGGGATCCAGGTCATCGTCAAGGGCCTGCGAGCGGTCAGCGACTTCGACTACGAGCTGCAGATGGCCCAGATGAACCACAGCCTCGAGGGCGTCGAAACGTTGTTCTTGTCGACCAACCCGCTGTACAGCTTCCTGTCGTCCAGCCTCGTCAAGGAGGTGGCGACGTACGGTGGAGATGTGTCCGGCCTCGTGCCGCCGACAGTGCTCAAGCGCCTGACCGAGCGGCTCCAGGGCGACTAGTTCTCAGATGACCATCGTTTAATCGGCTGGAGAGACCCACACCGTGGAACTCAAGGACAAGCTTGACGAGGTCGTCACCCACGTCGAATCGGCGCGGGCGATGCCGATGTCGGCCTCGTGCATCGTCAACCGCGGGCATGTGCTTGCGATGCTCGATGAGATGCGCGATCTGATACCGGCTGAGGTCCAGCGCGCCGAATCCCTGCTGCACGAGCGCGACGACGTCGTCGAGGCTGGCCGGCGCGAGGCCGAGGAGATCATCGCCGCCGCGCACCTCGAGCGTGACCGCCTGGTGACCGAGACCGAGGTCCACCGCGAGGCGCTCGCCGAGGCCGAACGGTTGCTGCATGACGCCGACCGGGAGGCTCGGCAGATGCGCCAGGAGGTCGACGACTACGTCGATACCAAGCTGGCGAACTTCGAGATCGTGCTGAACAAGACGCTCACCGCGGTGCTGCGGGGCCGCGAGAAGCTTCAGGGTCGGGGCGAGATGGAGCAGCTGGCCGACGTCCACGGCGAGGAGATGCCGCTGCCCGGCGGCTGAGCCCACCCGGCCTACCTGCGGCTGGAATCGCGCCGATCCCGTTCGCGGGGTATCCTCGTCACGGTTTCGCCGGGGAGGATCGGCGTTGATCAGTTCGAAGCGGTTTCGGCATGCCCGAAGGGAGCAGGAGACCCTGACTCGCCTTGACCCCCGCGCTCCGCTCGTCGTGGATACCCGCGACCTGCCGCGGCGTCCGGGATCGATGCGCACGGTCACCCGCACCGTTCCGGCACCACCGGATGTCCGTGGCGAACTCATCGGCCCAATTCCTGGCAGCGACCTCGTTCTCGACCTGCGACTCGAGTCGGTGAGCGAGGGCGTTTTGGTCTCCGGCACGATCCAGGTCATGCTGACTGGGGAGTGCGCACGGTGCCTGGATCCGTTGACTTCGCACCTTGAGGTCGACATCCAGCAACTGTTCGTCTATCCCGGCAACGAGATCGACGAGGATGACGAAGACGACGAGATCGGGCAACTGGTCGACGACTATGTCGATCTGGAGCCGGTACTACGTGACGCGGTGGTGCTCGCGCTGCCGCTCGCGCCAGTGTGCCGGGAGGACTGCCCGGGTCTGTGTCCCCAATGTGGGGCGCGGCTCGCGGACGTCGATCCAGGGCATCGGCACGACGAGGTCGACCCCCGATGGGCCGCCCTGCGAGCAGTCAGTACCACCGAACGCCAACGCATCGACGAAGACCAGGAGAACTAGCCGTGCCGGTTCCGAAGCGGAGAATGTCGCGCAGCAACACGCGCAGCCGCCGTTCCCAGTGGAAGACCGCCGCCGTCACGCTGGCGGCTTGCAGCAACCCGGCCTGTCGGCAGCCGAAGCTGCCGCACGTCGCGTGCCAGAACTGCGGCACCTACAACCGGCGTCCGGTCGCCACGAGCTGATTTCGCACCGTGGCACGGGGGTGCAGATGACCGACAGCAGCGATGCGCTCGAGCAGCTCGAGCGGATTGCCGGAGTCGAGCTTGACCACGATCTGCTCGAACGCGCGCTGACGCATCGCTCCTACGCCTACGAAAACGGCGGCCTGCCGACAAACGAGCGACTGGAGTTTCTTGGCGACTCGGTGCTCGGCGTCATCGTCACCGAGACGCTGTACCGCCGCTACCCCGACCTCGCTGAGGGACAGCTGGCGAAGTTGCGCGCAGCGGTGGTGAACATGCGGGCGCTGGCCGACGTGAGCCGCACCCTCGGCCTCGGCGAGTTCATCCGGCTCGGCCGCGGCGAGGAATCGACCGGCGGCCGCGACAAGTCCTCGATCCTGGCCGACGGACTCGAGGCCCTCATCGGCGCCGTCTACATCGACGGCGGACTGGCCGGCGCGACTGGTCTCGTGCATCGGCTCTTCGACCACATGATCGACGACGCGGCCCGCCTCGGTGCCGGCCTCGACTGGAAGACCTCGCTGCAGGAACTGACTGCGAGCCAACTGCTCGGCGTGCCCTACTACGAGGTCACCGAAAGTGGCCCTGACCACGAGAAGACCTTCGAGGCCGGCGTTCGGCTCGGCGGCACGGTGTTCGGCACCGGCTCGGGCCGTAGCAAGAAGGAGGCCGAGCAGCAGGCCGCCGAGGAGGCGTGGAACCGGATCCGGCAGGCGATCGAGGCGACGCTTACTGCGGCCGAAGGTTCGCTCGACGCGGCCGAGGGCTCACCCGCCGACGTCGCCGAAGGTGCACGCCTCCACGTGGCCGACTAGCTCCGACCGCAGGTGCCTGAACTTCCCGAGGTCGAGACCGTCCGGCGCGGCCTCGAAAGCTGGGTGGTCCGCCGTCGAATCAGCACCGTTGAGGTACTGCATCCGCGCGCGATCCGGCGTCACGTGCCTGGTGCCGCAGACTTCAGAAGTGCCTTGATCGGACGCCGGGTGGTCGGTGCCTGTCGACGCGGAAAGTACATATGGTTGCCGCTGGATTCCGGGGACGCCGTGCTCGCGCATCTCGGGATGAGCGGCCAGCTGCTGTTGCTCGAGCCGTCGGCACCGGCTGGCCCCCATCTTCGGGTGCGGATCGCCTTCGACGACGACGGTCCGGAGTTGCGCTTCGTCGATCAGCGCACCTTCGGAGGGCTGTCGGTCTCGATCGGTGGCGCCGACCTGCCGCCCGAGATCGCGCACATCGCGCGCGACATCTTCGATGATGAGTTCGACGAAGCCGCTGTCCACGCGGCACTTCGTCGTCGGCGGACCGGACTCAAGCGCGCTCTGCTCGACCAGAGCCTGATCTCGGGAGTCGGCAACATCTACGCCGATGAAGCGCTGTGGCGCGCGAAGCTGCACTACGCACGCGCTACCGAAACGATGCGCCGGCCGGACACGACCCGCCTGCTCGACGGCGTCCGATCGGTGATGGCAAGTGCTCTAGAGCAAGGCGGCACGTCGTTCGACAGCCTGTATGTGAACGTCAACGGCGAGAGTGGCTACTTCGACCGGTCGCTCGCCGTGTATGGGCGGCGCGGGGAGCCGTGCCCACGCTGCGGGACCCTGATCCGGCGGGAGTCGTTCATGAATCGCTCCTCGTACTTCTGCCCGCATTGCCAGCCACGACCACGGCATCCGCACTGGTGAGTCAGCCCTCGGTGGGCAACGATCCGGTCCGGCTGACAGCGTGGCTGCGCGGGCGGGTCCAGGGTGTCGGCATGCGGTGGTGGGTGCGCTCGCGTGCCCTCGAGCTCGGGCTGGTCGGAACGGCGACAAACCTGGACGACGGTCGGGTTGAGGTTGTCGCGCAGGGCAGTCGGGAGGCGTGCGAGGCCCTGCTGACTGTGCTTCGAAGCGACGGGACCCCGGGGCATGTGACCGGCGTCACCAAGCGGTGGGACGTCGCCCGCGGCGGGGTGGTCGGCTTCAGCGAGCGCTAACGTCGGATTGGGGCAATCACTCGAATGCTGCGCCTGATTTGACCGTTTTATATCCCATTACGTGTGGGTTTGCCCTGGTATGGCGTCGTAACCGGATCGTAACGAAGCCCTTGACCGGGGGCCTACCGGATGCGACCCTTGAGGTAACCACCAACGCACACCGCTGAAGCGGCAACCCCGAGCGGATTTGCGCCCGGCGACCGCGTCCGGCATCCAGTGGAGGACCTCCATGGCAAAGGCGCTACTCGGTCACCTCGGTGGTCCGGATCCCCGCATGTTGTCGGAAATGCGCCGACTGCAGCAGCGAGTCCAGGATCTCGAGACTGAGTGCTTGCGACTCCAGGCGGCCAACGACGCTCTTAGCGCCGAGGTCTCGGGAGATGCGTTGCTCACCCTGTCGGTATCTGACAAGGAGCACGTGTACAGCTAGGCGCTCAAACGTTCGCCCGTCAAGGGACGCTGCCGGCAACGGGGCGTCCCTTTGTCTTGTGCCGAGACACCCGGCGACGTCGGCGCGGACCGGTTCCGGCGGCCCCCGAACCAACCCGGATAGGCTGCCGCGCGTGTACTTGAAGAGCCTCACGCTTCGCGGGTTCAAGTCGTTCGCCTCGGCCACGACCCTGCGCCTCGAACCGGGCATCACCTGCGTGGTCGGCCCCAACGGCTCCGGCAAGTCCAATGTCGTCGACGCCCTCTCCTGGGTGATGGGCGAGCAGGGCGCGAAATCCCTGCGCGGCGGCAAGATGGAGGACGTCATCTTCGCCGGCACGTCCGGCCGCCCGCCGCTGGGCCGGGCCGAGGTGACCCTGACGATCGACAACACCGACGGCGCGCTGCCGATCGACTACACCGAGGTCACCATCTCGCGGATCATGTTCCGCAACGGCGGCTCCGAGTACGCGATCAACGGCTCCTCCTGCCGGCTGCTCGACATCCAGGATCTGCTGTCCGACTCGGGCATCGGCCGCGAGATGCACGTGATCGTCGGCCAGGGCCAGCTCGACGCCGTGCTGTCGGCCGGGCCCGAGGAGCGCCGCGCCTTCATCGAGGAGGCCGCGGGCGTCCTCAAGCACCGCAAGCGCAAGGAGAAGGCGCTGCGGAAGCTCGACGCGATGCAGGCCAACCTCACCCGGATCACCGACCTGACCACCGAACTTCGCCGCCAGCTCAAGCCGCTG
>DASRZB010000501.1:0-3322 GCA_035653855.1 Acidothermaceae bacterium
GAATATCCGCTTGACAGGGTGGTATTGGCTTTAACTATGATTTCCTCGACAATAGCAGCCGCCTTTTTGGAAAAGATGGTATGCAATTCTTAAATCTTTGTTGGTTTCGATGAGAGTTATCTACTATCGTGCCGTATGTTGGTTCTTAGGTTTAGGCCAAAATGAGGAATTTGTATGCGAAAGCGAGTGATTGTGACGAACACGCAGGCTCTCCCGTTGGACGACTTGCGAGTGATTGAACTCGGACAACTACTCGCCGGACCGTACTGTGGCCAATTGTTCGGTGACTTCGGTGCGGAAGTTATCAAGGTCGAAGATCCTGGTACGGGAGATCCGATGCGTCAGTGGGGACGCGAAAAGCCGTACGGAATCTCCCTGTGGTGGCCCGTTGTTGCGCGCAACAAGAAGTCGGTGACAGCCAATCTACGTACCAGGGAAGGTCAGGACCTCGTACGTCGACTCGTCGCTAAGGCGGACATTCTCGTCGAGAACTTTCGCCCCGGAACGCTCGAGCGTTGGGGGCTCTCGCCTAACGAGCTCTGGGCAATCAACCCGAAGTTGATCGTGACGCGCGTCACTGGCTTCGGGCAGACCGGCCCCTACAGTTCGCAGGCCGGCTACGGCGTGATTGGCGAGGCCATGGGCGGCATTCGCTACGTCACCGGTGACCCTGACCACCCGCCGGCGCGCACCGGCATTTCGCTGGGCGACTCGCTCGCCGCGACCTTTGCCTGCCTCGGCACGCTGGTCGCCTTGCACCACGTCGAGCGCACAGGTCGCGGCCAGATCGTGGACTCGGCCATCTACGAGGCCGTCCTTGCGTTGATGGAGTCGATGCTGCCCGAATGGCAGATAGCCGGCTATCAGCGCGAACGCACTGGCACCACGCTGCCCAACGTTTCGCCCAGCAATGTATACCAGACGGCCGACGGCGAGATGCTGCTGATCGCCGGAAACCAAGACACGGTCTTTCGTCGTTTGGCCGATGTCATGGGTCAACCCGAGCTGGCCAAGGACGAGCGCTACGCGACTCACGGTGCCCGCGGTCAAAATATGGAAGCACTCGACGAAATAATCACCAAGTGGACTTCGGCGATCAACGCCGACGACATCTTGAAGATGCTGAATGAAGCGGGCGTGCCGGCGGGTCGTATCTACAAAGCCAGGGACATGTTCGCCGATCCGCATTTCGCGGCGCGTGAGGCGATCGTTCGTCTGGTCCATCCGGATCTGGGCGAGTTCGCGATGCAGAACGTCTTTCCGAAACTGTCCGAGACTCCTGGTTCGGTCCGCCACGTGGGTCCGAAACTAGGGGAGCACAACAAAGAGATTTACCAAGGCATGCTGGGGATCGATGACGAAACTATGTCGGCGTTGCACTCAGCCGGAATCATCTAAGGAGCATTCATGGCATATCGACTCGGTGTTGATGTTGGCGGCACGTTCACTGACATCTTGTTGGTGAACGAACAGAGTGGTGAGACGTTCCGCGCCAAGACCTCTTCGACTCCGGCTGACCAATCGATCGGTGTCTTGCGGGGCATCGATCAGGTTTGCCAGCAGGCGGGGATCAGTTTGAGTGATGTGAGCGACGTGCTGCACGGCACGACCGTCGCCACTAACGCAATCCTGGAGGGTAAAGGTGCTCGCGTCGGTCTGGTCACTACGCACGGTTTTCGCCAAGTGCTGCAGATTGCCCGTTCCTTCGTTCCCGGTGGTCTGGCCGGCTGGATCATCTGGCCCAAGCCTGAAACACTCGCCGCTCTGGAGGACACCGTCGAGGTGATCGAGCGGATGGATAGTCAGGGAGAAGTGCTGAAGCCCCTCGACGAGGATGACGTGAAGAAGCAGTTGAAAAAGCTGAAGAAGCAGGGCATCGAAGCGTTGAGCGTGAGTCTTATCAATTCCTACGCCAACTCCGCGCATGAGGAGCGCATCGCCGAGATTGCGGAGAAGGAGCTTGCGGGTATCGCCATCTCGTTGTCATCGGCGGTCTTGCCAGAGCTTCGTGAGTACGAGCGGACAATTACGACCGTGGCTAATGCCTACGTGCAACCTCAGGTCGACCTCTATATGCGGCACCTCGAGAACCAGCTGGCTGACGCTGGCGTCAGCGGCAAGTTGTTCATCCTGAAGAGCGACGGCGGACTCGTCTCGGCGCGAACGGCGGCTGACAGCCCGGTTGCGGTGATGATGTCCGGCCCCGCTGGTGGTGTCATCGGCGCGGTTTGGGTCGCCGAGCAGGCTGGCTTCAAGGACTTCCTGACCTTTGACATGGGTGGCACGTCCACTGACGTTGCCCTGGTGCAGAACCTGACTCCGCGCATCGGGCGCGAGACTACGGTCGGTGACTTGACGGTGCGCGCGACATCGGTGGATGTCCGCACGGTCGGTGCCGGCGGCGGTTCGATCGCCCACGTGCCCACCCTTACCCAGGCGCTCCGTGTCGGACCGCAGAGCGCGGGAGCCGCGCCCGGGCCGGCCGCCTACGGGGCTGGTGGTACCGAACCCACCGTGACCGACGCGAACGTCGTTCTTGGTTATCTGCCGACGGAACTCGCCGGTGGCGAGATCAAACTCGACCCCGCTGCGGCCCGCACCGCGGTTCAGACGATCATGGACGCCACCGACCTCAAGTCGGTGGAAGCGGCGGCGGCGGGCATTATTGACATCGTCAACGAGAACATGTTCGGTGCCCTCCGACTGGTCTCGGTCCAGCAGGGGTTCGACCCCCGCGAATTCGCCCTGGTGGCCTTCGGCGGGGCCGGGCCGCTGCACGCGAACGCGCTCGGACGTCTGACTGGGGCGTGGCCCGTGATCATCCCGCCGTCGCCGGGTGTGCTCTGCGCCTACGGTGACGCGACGACGAGCCTACGCGATGAGTCGGTGCGCACAATGGTGCGTGGCTTTAATTCGCTCACCGACGATGTGCTGCTCGGCATCTTGAAAGAACTTGCCACGAATGCGCGGGCCACGCTGATCGCCGAAGGCGTCCCCGAGGCGGACCACAAGGTGGTCTATTCCGCTGACCTGCGATACCACGGTCAGGGATTCGAGATTCCAGTTGTGATCGACATCGACAAGTTCGACGGCAAGGGCGGCGGCCTCAACGCGCTGCGCGCGGCCTTCGACGCCGAGCACGAGCGTCTTTTCTCGTTCCTGCTTAGTAAGAATGAGCACGAGCTCGTTACCGTCCGGGCAACGGCCAGTGGGCCTCGTCCCGACGTGGCGTCGACGATGTTGGTCCAGGGTGGCACCGACCCGGCCGCGGCGTTGCGGATGATGACCGATATCTGGGTCGACGGGAAGTCCGTCGAGGCCC
>DASRZB010000502.1:0-10945 GCA_035653855.1 Acidothermaceae bacterium
TCCCATACGCCAGAAGGAAATCTCTGATTGGGCCTGAGAGTGCGATGAAGCGATCAACTGTGTGCCAGGTTTTCCGATGTACGACGAGCGCCGTGCCGATGACGGCGCTTTCGGGGCGCGACTCGCGGTAGCACGCATGAACGACCGCGGGGTACGGCAACCTGGTGCCCTGGCAGTCATGGCACGAGTGGCCGTCGCGGAAGAACAGGCCGTTTGTACAAACCAAGCGGTAGTTGTGCACGGTGACGACCGTTGCGACGCCCGCAGTGCGGGCGGTTCTTAGTACAGACGGCGAGATCAGCGGGTAGGGATTGTGCAGATGGAGGACGTCGGGTTTGAACTCCCGTACGATCTCGCGGACTCGCCGGATCGACGACGCCGAGTAGATCGGCTGCATCGCAAGGCCGGCCCGCTCGCGGCGCGAGAACGCGTCGATCTCATCGCTTGACCTCTCGAACACGGCTACGTCGACGCCGGCGCCACGCAAAAGGTCGACTTCGAGATCCACCACGGCGTTTTCGCCGGACGGGTTTTCTGACCGGTAGCGGTTGTGGACGACGAGGACGCGCATGGTGTGGCCGATTCTGGCAGGTGCGTGCGCGTAGCCTAGGGAACGCACACCGCGGGAGCTCGGGCAAAACCGGGCTGAGAGGGTGGCTGGCCGGAAATCTCCGGTAAGGCTGCCGACCGCTCGAACCTGTCCGGGTAATGCCGGCGTAGGGAGTGGCACATGACGGCAGTTCCACGGCTACTGCGGCCCGCACCCGCTGAGGCGCCGCTCACGCTCGACCAGCCGGCCGCCAAGGCGCTCGGGTTCTTCGATCAGGTCGGCCTCTGGGGCAACCTCGGTGTCAGCCTGCTCGGTTTCACCGCAGCGCTCTTCGTGCTGCAACCGAGAGCTGGCAGTCCGGGTCTGCCACTGACAGCGGCCCTGCTCGCGACATTTACCGGCACCGCGCTCGGTGCAGCTGCGGTCGGTCTGGCGGCGATCCCAGGCGCGCGCACCGGATCACCGGCGATGGTCCTCCTAAGAGGGCTCTTCGGCGCCCGCCTCTCGTACCTGCCCACCGGCTTGAACATCTTGCAGCTCCTCGGCTGGGCCACCTTCGAGATCGTCATCATCGCGTCGGCCGCCCACCAGCTGTGGCCATCGATCCCGCAGAACGGCTACGTCCTCATCGCCGGCGTCATTACGACCGCGCTCGCCCTCCGTCCGCTGGGCGTCGTCCGGGTGCTTCGCAAGTATGTGACCGTCGCAGTCGCGATCGTCGTCGTCTACCTGTTCGTGCAGCTGCTGCGGCGCCCACTTCCTGCCGTCGCGCACAGTTCGTGGCGCGAGTTCTGGCCCGCCGTCGATACGGCACTCGCCGTCGCCATCTCGTGGGTACCGGTCGCAGCCGACTACTCCCGCCATTCAAAATCTGGCCGGACGGCGTTCGGTGCCGCGTTCGTCGGCTACACCATCACCCAGACGGCGTGCTACGCGCTCGGCATCGTGGCAATCCTGAGTGTGCCGGCCGCCAGTGACGGCTCCAACCACGGCGTCTGGGGTGCGTTCATCGCTGTTTTTCTCGGCAAAGCGGCGTTCGCGGTGCTCGCGATCCGTGAGATTGACCAGTCCTTTTGCGATGTCTACTCGACCGCCGTGAGCACGCAGAATCTGCGCCCGCATTGGGATCGACGCGTCCTGGCCTTCGTCGTGGGGACGGCAGCGACCCTGCTCGCCCTGCTGTTCCACATCGGCAACTACCAGAACTTCTTGTACTTGATCGGCTCAGTCTTCGTGCCGCTGTTCGGCGTTTTGGTCGTCGACTACTTCGTGTTGCACGGACATCGGCGCTGGGACGTCGCCGAGCACGCGCCGTCCAGATGGTCGATGTTGATGCCCTGGATTGCCGGCTTCTGCGTCTACCAGCTCGTCAACCCTGGCGTGATTCCACGCTGGGCAGGGTTTTGGGGCCGCGTTGCGCGCGACATCCGCTTCACGCCGCAGAGCTGGATGAGTGCATCGCTGTTGTCGTTCGTCGCCGCAGCGGTGCTCACATTCGTCGTGCGGGCCGTGTCAACTAGAGCTTCGTGACCTTGACGGCGGTGCCGTAGGCGCAGATCTCGGTCCAGACGCCACCCATCTCGGAGGTGTCGAACCGCATCGCGAGAATCGCGTTCGCGCCGCGTGCGGCCGCCTCGTCGATGAGCCGTTGCATCACCTGGTTGCGGCTTTCGGTGAGTGCGGTGGTCATGCCGCGCAGCTCGCCGCCGAGGATCGATTTCAGCCCGGCGCCCATCTGGCTGAAGGCGTTGCGTGAGCGCACGGTCAGCCCGAACACCTCACCAAGGACCTCGTCGACGCGGTAGCCCGGGATGTCGTTCGTTGTCACGATCAGCATGTGGCTCAGCGTAGGGCACGATGACGGCATGTCCGACAATCTGCTCGCGGCCCGTGCCCTCGACGCGATGGTTGACGCGGTCGTTGCCGCTGATCCAGACGGGCGCATTCGGTTGTGGAGCCTGGGGGCCGAGCGGCTCTTTGGGTGGACCGCAGCAAGTGTCGTCGGTGGCCAGTTTCCTGGTATCCCTGACGAGAATGCCCAGCAGGAGGGCGATGCCGCCCTGGCCAAAGTCTTGGCCGGCGAAGACGTGTCACTTGCCACCACGCGGCGTCGGGCCGACGGCAGCCTCGTCGACGTGTGGATCGTCTTTAGCCCGATGCGGGCGTGGCTCGACGGTCCGATCGACGGGTGGCTCGCCGTCATCCGCGACGCAACACAGGAGCGGGCGGTGCAGCGGGCGTTGCGGCGCCGGGTGGAGTTGGTAGGCCGGCTCGCGTCCGTCATCGCGAGCCTGAACTCCGATCTCGACCTGCCGACCGTGCTGCAGCGGATCAGCGAGTCTGGTCGCGAGCTGCTGGCCGCCGATGGCGCTGCCTACGTGATGCTCGACGGCGACGACCTCGTGATCGCGGCGGTCTCCGGGCTCGAGTCACAGCTCGTCGGCGAGCGGATTCCGCTAGTCGAGTCGGCCGTCGCTACGGTGCTCTCATCGGGTCGCACATCAATGGCCCTGAACAACGATGACTACCCGAACACCTCGACACTCGTCGCGGCCACGAGTGCCCGGCTACCCCGGTTGGCGGTCGGGCTGACCCGCCTCGACGGCCTGCCGTCCGGAGCGCTCTACGTGTTCTTCGTCGCCCAAGGCCGCGCTTTGGGTAAGGCCGAGCTGAGCGTTCTCGAACTCCTCGGCGAAGCTGCGGGTGCGGCGCTGGCGAACGCGCGCGCGTACGACCTGACGCGTCGGCAACGCGAGCACGAGCGGGCCGTCATCGAGGCCACGGTTGATGGCATGGCGGTGGTCGACGCCGACGGTCTCGTGCGGCAGTGGAATCCCGCCGCCCACGAGTTGACCGGACTGTCACAGGCGGAGGTACTCGGGCAGCCGTTGCCGTTCCCAGCGCCTGACCCGGGTGTTGTCGCCGAGCACCAGCTCGAATCGGGCCGCTGGCTCGAGGTGTTGTGTGCGCAGATCGCGGACACGGGCGAGACCGTCGTCGACTTCCGCGATGTCAGCCGGTCCAAATCGATCGAGGAGAGCAAGGACCTGTTCCTCGCAGTGACGAGCCATGAACTACGGACGCCGATCACTGTCGTCCAGGGGTACGCGTCGACATTGCTGACCCACTGGGAGAACATCACCGACGAGGAGCGCCGCGGATCGGTCGAACGCATCGCCGAGCGCACCCGAGCGCTCGCCGCCCTGGTCGAGCAGCTCTTGTTGGGTTCGCGTGCCGGCTTGGCCGCGTCGACGCCACGCCACGTCGTGTTCGATCTCGGCGGGATGTTGCGCACCGCGGTTGCCGGGTTCAGGAACGTCGCCGAGACGCACGGGTTCGTGCTCGACATTGCGCCCGATCTGCCGTCGGCGATCGGCGACCCCAGTGCGATCGAGATCGTCTTCAGTCAGCTGCTGGAAAACGCGATCAAGTACTCCCCCAACGGGGGTGCGATCACCGTGTCGGCCCGCGGCGAGGGCGAGACGATCATCGCGCAGGTGTGCGACCGCGGCCTCGGGATCCCGGCTGGTGAGCACGCCCAAGTCTTCGAACGGTTCTACCAAGTTGGTGGTGAGCGGCGTCGATTCGGCGGGGTGGGTCTTGGCCTCTACATCGTGCAGCGGTTGCTCGAGGCGCACGGCGGGACGGTTCGAGCACTTCCGCGGGACGGCGGGGGCAGCTGTTTCGAAGTGACCTTGCCCGGCAGCATGGCGGGCAGCCCGTGAACGCATCGTCGAGGGTATGTGTGAGGTTTTGACCCTGTTTGGCGGGGAACGTACGGCCAGTGAGCTCTCTGCGCGTATCGCCGACGCCTGCTAGCGCCGGGTACGTGCGAGCCGTGTTGCGCGATGATCTTGCCGTTTTGCCGGAACCGGTTCGTGAAGAGGTCGCCTTGATCGCGACCGAGTTGGTCGGAAACGCGGTCCTGCACGCGCGCGCTCTCGAGGACGGGCAACTCACGATCGCGTGGGGCGTCGGCGAGCACGGTGTCGAGATTTCGGTCACCGACGGCGGTTCACCCACACAGCCACGGGTGGCCGAGCCGGAGTCAACCGACACAAGGGGTCGCGGGCTTTCGATCGTTGCGACGCTGGCCGCCCGGTGGGGCGTCGAGCAGCACGATGCGTCGACGACTGTCTGGGCGGTTGTCCCCCTGACCGACCGTGACTGGATCGACCGCGAACTGAACAGTCGCGACTCGATCACCATCGACGACCAGGTGCCCGCGTACCCGTTGTAGTGTTCCCTCGCTCGGGTGCCACTGCATCCCCCGTCGGTGGCACCCGAGCGCCCACAACGCCCCGCGCCCACAACATCCCTGGGAGCGCCCCATCTCTGCACCTCGCGCGGTGATCACCGGTGGCGCCGGGTTCCTCGGCTCGCACTTGTGCGAGCGTCTGCTGCGTGACGGGTATGAGGTGGCGTGCCTCGACAACTTCCTGACCGGGACACCGAGCAACGTCGAGCACCTGCTCGGCGATGATCGGTTCCGACTCCTGAAGGTCGACGTCACTGACTGGATCCACATCAGCGGACCAGTCGATGCCGTTTTGCACTTCGCGTCGCCGGCGTCGCCCGCCGACTATCTCCAGTTGCCGATCCAGACGCTGAAGGTCGGCTCGGTCGGCACCTTCCACGCGGTCGGCCTTGCACAGGAGAAGGGCGCGCGCTTCCTGCTGGCATCGACATCGGAGGTCTACGGCGACCCCCAAGTGCACCCGCAGCCGGAGACGTACTGGGGTCACGTGAATCCGGTCGGCCCTCGCGGCGTCTACGACGAGGCGAAGCGGTTCGCCGAGGCGATGACTGTCGCGTACCGCGATCACCGCGAAGTCGACGCGGCCATCGTCCGGATCTTCAACACGTTCGGCCCGCGGATGCGACCCGACGACGGTCGCGCGATCCCGACCTTCATCAGCCAGGCCCTACGCGGCGACCCCATCACTGTTGCTGGCGACGGGAGCCAGACCCGTTCGGTCTGCTACGTCGATGACCTCGTCGACGGGATCGTCGCGTTGCTGCAGTCGAACCTGCCCGGCCCGGTCAATATCGGTAACCCGCACGAGCTTTCCGTCCTTGCGTTGGCGGAACTGATCCGCGACCTTGCCGGCTCCTCGTCGTCGATTGAATTCGTCGCATTGCCGCAAGACGACCCGCTGGTCCGGCGTCCGGACATCACCGTTGCGACTCGCGATCTGGGATGGACGCCGCAGGTCGACGTGGCCGATGGCCTGCGTCGCACTATCAACTGGTTTCGCACGCATCCCGATCTCGTCGGCATCAGCTAGCGTCGCGTCATGGCACTACTCGATGACGTCGTGGTGGTCATCTCTGGCGCTGGCCGTGGCATCGGCCGTGGCGAGGCGATCGAACTGGCCCGGGGCGGAGCGCGGGTCGTCGTCAACGACGTCGACGCAGAGGCCGCGGCCGCAGTCGTCGCCGAGATCAGCGAAGCCGGCGGGATCGCGAGCGCGCACGTCGGCGACTGCAGCGCAGTCGAAGCCGCGACGTCTTTGGTCCAGCAGGCGATTCACGTTTTCGGTCGGCTCGATGCGGTGGTGAACAACGCGGGCATCGTCCGCGACCGAACGCTGGCCAAGATGAGCGCCGAGGAATGGGACGCGGTGATCGCGGTGCACCTGCGGGGGCACTACGCGCTGACCCACGCGGCATGTGCCCACTGGAAGGAGCACGGTGGCCCCGGCCGCATCGTGTGCACGTCGAGTACGTCGGGACTCTTAGGCAACTTCGGCCAGGCAAACTACGGCGCTGCGAAAGCCGGCATCGCTGCTTTCTCCACGATCGTCGCCCAGGAAATGGCGCGCTACGGGGTGACATGCAACGCCATCGCTCCTGCTGCTCGCACCCGGATGACCGAGGGTGCCTACGGTGACATCGCCGGTGACACTATCTCTGGAGACACTGGGGAATTCGACTTCTGGCACCCCGACAATGTCGCGCCGATGGTGGCGTACCTGTGCAGTTCGGCGTCCGCCCATATCAGCGGCAAGGTCTTCGGAGTGCAGGGCGACACCGTGGAGATCTACCGGCCGTGGACTTCGGCCGCCGTCATTGAGAACGGCAAACGGCGATGGGACGTCGATCAGCTGGGCGATCGGGTCATGGAACTCTTCGTCGAGTCGGGCATTGCGAGCGGGCCGGAGAATGCGATGGCCCGGCTGCGGTATTCAATGACCGATAGGACGTCGCGCGCCGAGTGAAGGAATTCGGTTGCCTGGCGGAAAATTTCGCCACGTAATTCCTTCAGTCGACGGGGGACCTGCGAGGGTATGCGGCTATTTGCGCAACATGCGCTGCGCCGAATGGGCTCGCGCGGTCTGTACCAACGCACGGTGTCGACGCGGCCACGCGTGTGTCACGCTGATGAGCAGGAAATAACTGGGGGATGTGGTAACCGGGTGACTGACGTTGGGGTAGCCGTCGTGCCCGGTTCCAAGCACGATGGCATGTCGTACCTGTTGATTCCGCTAATTCAGCGGGGGTCACCGGAGCTCGCCCCATTGCGGGAAACATTGCGTGCGTGGGTCACCGTGGTGGCCACGTCGGCCGATCCGTGCATCGTGTTGAACCGCGAGGGCCGGATCGCCGGGATCTCCGCCGGGGCGGCAGCGCTGTTCGCGGAAGCCCCCGTCGAACTAGTCGGACGTCGATTGGTTGGCGACGTGTTCACCCTGGTCGACTTCAGCAGTGCCGCAGAGCCCATGCCTGACGAAACTCTGGTGCCTCCGACGCAGGCGATTGTCACCGGCATGTTGAACCGTGGTTTGGTCCGGCTGCGCAGGTCGGACGCTGTGACGCTTACCCTCGATGCCATCGCGACGCCCTTACACGCCGACGACGGCACGGTGATCGGCTCACTGACTTTCCTCGGCCAGCTCGCCGCCCACTGACTGATCGGTCGTCGTCGGTTGCCGATTGACCGGCCGGATCGGCGGAATCGGCTGCTCGTCGCGACGCCGGGTTCCCGACCATCGTGCGGGCACCGCATCGATATGACTTGCGAGTCCGTAGGCGGCGTCCTCGTAGTTGACCCGCCAGCCCCGAAAATGCGGCCATGCCTGGGCGGCGGTTCGCTCGATCGGCAAGCCGATCGAGCTCAACATCTCGACCGCTTCCTCGAACTCTGCATACGGTAGCTGGATCGGGTCGTCTGGCGAGGGCTCGCGCCGGGTCGGAATGGACTCGATCGCGGCGAGGTCGCGCAACGTCAGGTATCCCATTTGCAGCAGCAGTCGAGCCTCTACGGGTGCCGTTGTCGGCGCAAGCGAGGTCTGCAGCGCCGCGGCGTCCATGACGCCAAGCAGGGCGATTAACCACGAGCGCAGGGGTTGTGGCGACCTGAAGTGGATCAGCACGGGGTAACTCGTGTGACTCTCGGACACGGTGGCGGCCCAGGTCTCCCAATTGCTGTAGAGCTCCGGCAGGTTCCCTTCGAGGTTGAGCCACACGTGCCTGGCCAGGATTTCCGGGCCCCACGCAGGTTCGCCGCCGCGCGCCGAGAGAACGGTGATCAGCGACTCGCGCCGGTTGTATGCCGCGTAGAGGGTTGGCAGGTAGGCGATCTGCAGAGCGACGACCACCATGCCGGTGATCCCGGTCGCGATGTCGAGGGTGGTTAACGACGCCGTCGGGGACGCCGCAAAACCGAGCGTCGCGATTGACGAGCCGGCCTGGCGCATCGCCGCACTGAAGGTGAAATGGGTGAAGCCAAAGTCGAGCAGGCTGAAGCCGATCCAGAACGAGGCGATCCAGGTGAACAGCAGCATCATCAGCGACAGCGGCGCTGCCCACGCCAAGATGTTGTCGCGTCGCTCGTACTCGGCGATGCGGTCGGCGACGATGCGACACAATCGCACGCTCGCATCGAGCACCACGTCGGAGACTCTGGACAACACGGCGCGTGGGACGACGAACGTGCGCAGCACGCTCGAGGCAGTGCCGCCCAGCACGGCGAATCCGCCGATCACCGCCAGGATCCGGACCACTCCCATGGCCGGACGATACTGGCTCGCGGCCCGTTAGGCTGAGGGCCGTGTCGCTCTCCAGTTCGACTGCCGCCTTGCTTGCCGTGATCGGGACGTCGGCCGGTGGCCTTGGCCTGCTGGTCGCACTCTTCGCGCATCTTCGGCTGCGCGAGCTCCGCCGCAACCTGGCGATCTTGCAGGACGGCGACGATGCCGAATCGTTCCTGTCCGCAGCCGCCAAGCAGGTCGAGCTGGTCGCCCGGTTGCGCGCCGAGCTGTCGTCGGTCGAGGGCCGCATGCATGACCTGCGACTCGACGTCGCCGACGCACTTCGCCATGTCGCGGTCGTGCGCTACGACGCCTTTCGCGACATGGGTGGCCGGATGTCATTCTCGGCCGCGCTTCTTGACGACGCCGGCGACGGGTTGGTGATCAGCGCTATTCACGGCCGCACCGAAACTCGCTCGTATGCCAAGGGTGTCAAGGGCGGCACCAGTGACCAGCAGCTTTCGCCGGAGGAGCGCCAGGCGATCGCCTTTGCCACCAGGGGTGGCGCGGGTCCGAGCGGACGCCAGCCAACCGCCGTCCAGAAGGAGGCGCCTGCTGTCCGTGTCCGGTCGAATGAACCTGACGAGGTTCGGCTCTTTGACGACGACGAAGTCGGACTGCCGGCCGTCGATCCGATCGAGTCCTGATGGCTACGGACACGCCGGCCCGCTATGCCTACCTGGGGCCCGAAGGCACGTTCACCGAAGCTGCGTTGCGCACGGTCCCGGCAGCTGCGGACGCGGAACTGTTGCCGTACCGCAGCGTCTCGGCTGCGCTTGACGCGGTTCGGCGCGGTGAGGTCAGCGCCGCGTTGGTGCCGCTGGAGAACTCCGTCGGCGGTGGGGTGGCCTCGACGATCGACGAGTTGTCGACCGGCGAACTGCTGCACATCAGTCGGGAGGTGTTGCTCGACGTCGGGTTCGCCCTCGCGGTGCGGCCCGCAACGTCGCGCTCCTCCTTGAAGCGAGTGGCTGCGCATCCCCAAGCCGAGGCGCAGTGCCGGCGTTGGATCGCTGACAACTTGAGCGACGTCGAGGTCGTGACGTCGGCGTCGAATGCCGAGGCAGCCGCGTCGGTCGCCTCGCCCGCGTCGAGCCTCGATGGGGCCATCACGTCGGCGTTGGCGGCGCAGCGTTACGGACTCGAGGTCATCGACGACGACATCCACGATCATGCGGGTGCCGTCACGCGTTTCGTACTGGTCGGACCGCCGACGACGCCGCCCGCCCCCACCGGCACCGACAAGACGTCACTTGTTGCGTTCATCGGCGATGACCACCCGGGCGCCCTGCTCGAAATCCTCACTGAGTTCGCGGTGCGCGGGATCAACCTGACGTGGATCGAGTCGCGTCCAACTGGGGTCGGGCTCGGCCGGTACTGCTTCTCGATCGACTGCGAAGGCCACATCGTCGACGCCAGGGTGAGCGAGGCGTTGATGGGACTGCGGCGCATCTGCAGCGACGTCCGCTTCTTGGGCAGCTACCCACGTGCCGACGGCCTGCCGCCGACGATGAGGCGCGGCACCTCGGACACCGAGTTCCGCGACGCGGCCGCCTGGCTGGCAAGAGTAACGGCCGGCGAGGCCTGACCTGGCTCTGCTCCCCCGGTTGAGCATTGGTCCCCAGCGGGCGTAAGAACGCCCGTTCAGGACCGGCGGTCCGTGCAAGTAGGCGGCGAGTGGGTGAAAAGGCCCGCTCGGATAGCCTCGTGCGGTGATCGACATCAAGGTGGTGCGCGACGACCCGGATCGGGTGCGCGCGTCTCAGAGCGTCCGCGGCGAGGATCCGGCGCTCGTCGACGTGCTTCTCGGAGCCGACGAACGCCGCCGCGCCGCAGTGCTGCGCTTCGACACCGTGCGCGCCTCGCAGAAGACGCTGGGCAAGGAAGTCGCCGCCGCGCAGGGTCCCGACAAACATGCGCTGCTTACCCATGCCAAGGAGCTTGCAGCTGAGGTTCGCGAGGCGGAGGCCGAACTCGGCACCGCCGATGAGGCGCTGCGCGATGCGTCGCTGGCCCTGTCGAACATCGTCGAGCCGGGCGTACCTGAGGGTGGCGAGGACGATTTTGCGGTGGTCGCGACCGTCGGCACCGCGCCGACCTTCGACTTCGAGCCGCGCGATCACGTCGAGCTCGGTAAGATCCTCGGCGCGATCGACGTCGAGCGCGCCGCCAAGGTCTCCGGTTCGCGGTTCTACTACCTGACCGGCGTCGGGGCACTCCTCGAACTCGCGCTAGTCAACATGGCCATGATGCAGGCAGTCGCCGCAGGCTTCACACCGATGCTGCCGCCCGCGCTCGTGCGGTCGCGCGCGATGGAGGGCACCGGGTTCCTCGGCCAGGCCGCAGAAAATGTGTTTCGCCT
>DASRZB010000503.1:0-3341 GCA_035653855.1 Acidothermaceae bacterium
TCCGGGTTCATGCCGAGGCACATCGAACAGCCGGCGCTGCGCCACTCCGCCCCGGCCTCGGTGAAGATCTGGTCGAGCCCTTCGGATTCCGCCTGCGCCTTCACCGCCATCGAACCGGGCACCACGAGGACGCGAACGGTGTCAGCGACCTTGCGCCCCTTGAGAACCGCGGCCGCCGCTCGCAGGTCTTCGATGCGCCCGTTCGTGCACGACCCGAGGAAGACGGTGTCGACCTTGATGTCACGCAACTTTGTGCCGGCCTGCAGTCCCATGTACTCCAGTGCACGTTCGACGCTGCCCCGCTCGCCCGCGTCAGAGATCGTCGACGGGTCGGGAACGCTGGAACCCAGTGGCGCTCCCTGACCCGGATTGGTGCCCCACGTGACGAACGGCGACAACTGCGCGGCGTCCAGCACGACGTCGACGTCGAACGTTGCATCGTCGTCAGTGACCAAGCTTCGCCAGTGCGCGACAGCAGCGTCCCACTCCTCGCCGCTCGGAGCGTGCGGGCGACCCTTCAAGTAGGCGAACGTCGTTTCATCGGGCGCGATCATGCCGGCCCGCGCCCCTGCCTCGATGGACATGTTGCAGACGGTCATCCGCGCTTCCATCGACAGTGCGCGGATCGCCTCGCCGCGGTACTCGATGACGTAGCCCTGCCCGCCGCCGGTGCCGATTTTCGCGATCACCGCGAGGATGATGTCCTTGCTCGTCACGCCGTCCGGCAGGGTGCCGTTCACGGTGATCCCCATTGTCTTGGGGCGGTAGATCGGCAATGTCTGCGTCGCCAGCACGTGCTCGACTTCGCTGGTGCCGATGCCGAATGCCAGCGCGCCGAACGCGCCATGAGTCGAGGTGTGTGAGTCGCCGCACACGATGGTCATGCCTGGCTGAGTAAGACCGAGCTGCGGCCCGATGACGTGGACGATCCCCTGCGACGCGTCACCCATCGGGTACAGCCGGATTCCGAACTCAGCACAGTTACCTCGCAATGTGTCGACCTGCGTCCGCGAGACCGGATCGGCGATCGGCTGATCGATGTTCGTGGTCGGCACGTTGTGGTCTTCGGTCGCGATCGTGAGATCGGGACGGCGAACAGTGCGCCCGGCGAGTCGCAAGCCATCGAACGCCTGCGGGCTCGTGACCTCGTGAACCAGGTGCATGTCGACGTAGACCAGATCAGGCTCGCCGTCTGCGCGCCGCACCACGTGCTCGTCCCAGACCTTCTCCGCCATCGTCGCGCCCATGGGTTCGCTCCACTCTGTTTCAGAAACTTGCGTCTCGCATGCTGAGACGGCAGTATCAGTACATGGACGAGTCTAGCGGCGTTGGCGTTTTGGACAAGTCGGTAGCCGTACTTTCCGCTCTCGAGGCCGGCCCCGCCTCGCTGGCCAGCCTTGTCACGCTCACCGGCCTGCCGCGACCGACCGCGCATCGTCTCGCCGTTGCCCTCGAGCGACACCGGCTCGTGGCCCGAGACAGTGAGGGCAGATTTGTGCTTGGCCCACGGCTCGCCGAGCTGGCGGCCGCTGGCGGTGAGGATCGCCTCATCGCTGTCAGCGGCCCGGTGCTCGCAAAGCTGCGCGACGCGACGGGCGAGAGCACGCAGCTCTACCGACGGCAGGGCGACGTCCGGGTGTGCGTCGCAGCGGCCGAACTTCCAGCCGGTCTTCGCAACACGGTGCCGATCGGCACCCGCCTGCCACTCACCGCGGGATCGGCCGCACAGGTGCTCCTGGCCTGGGAGGACGCCGAGCGCCTGCATCGTGGCGTCGCCGTCGCCGTCTTCAGTGCGCAAACGCTGGCGCGAGTTCGCAGGCAGGGCTGGGCGATGAGCGTCGCCGAACGGCAGCCCGGTGTCGCGTCGGTCTCAGCGCCCGTCCGTTCCGCTAACGGTCGCGTGGTGGCGGCCGTGTCGGTCTCAGGGCCTATCGAGCGACTTTCCCGCAACCCTGGCCGACTGCACGCGCGCGCGGTCGTCGCTGCTGGCGAAGCCATCAGCCGAGGCCTGCTCCGACCCTGAACTGCGCTGTCCGTGAACTCGACGACTAGCTGGACGCAGCCGATCCCAGAGTGATCGACGTTGTTGCGGTCTGACCGGCGCGAAAGTACGTGATGGTGATCGTCGAGTTCGGCACGGCCGCATGAGTGGCCGCGATCAGGGAGTCGGCGTCGACGATGGTCCGGTTGCCGAACTTGGTGATGATGTCGTTGACCTGGACGCCCGCCTTCGATGACGGACCGCCGGCGGTGACACTCACGACCTTGGCGCCATTGGGCGTGTGCAGGTTGGCGTCCTCGGAGTCCTGCAGGCCGATGCCGAGAACCGCGTGGGTCGCGTGGCCGGTCTTCTCGAGTTCGCCGACGACACGCTGGGCTTCGTCGATCGGAATCGAGAACCCAACGCCGATGCTGCCCGACTGTGCGCCGGGTCCGCCCTGACCTTGATCAAGGGTTGCGATCGCGGAGTTGACGCCGACGACATGACCGGTCATGTCAACAAGTGGCCCACCGGAGTTGCCCGGGTTGATCGCGGCGTCGGTCTGGATCGCATCGAGCACGGTCGGAGTGGCACCAGCCGTGCCACCGGTGCCGTCGCAACTTTGGGTACACACCGGGCGGTTCAGCGAGCTCACGATGCCCGACGTCACCGTATTGGAAAGCCCCAACGGTGAGCCGATCGCAATGACCTGTTGCCCGACTACCAACGCCGAGTCAGTGCCAAGGCTTGCCGGATGAAGTCCGGTGACTCCTGCTGCCTTGATGACCGCGAGATCTGTTGTTGGATCGCGCCCGACGATGCTCGCCTTCACGGTCCGGCCGTCGTTAAGAGTGACGGCGATAACACCGGAGGTGGCAGCGCCCTCGACCACGTGATTGTTCGTCAGGATCTCGCCATCTGAGGTCAAGATGATGCCGGTACCTTCGTCGCCCGCATCGGTCGTGGTGACGATGATCGAAACCACTGACGGCAGTAGCATGGCGGCAATCTGAGCGACGGATCCTGCAGGCAGGCTCACGACAGCCTGCGGCGCAACCACTGGCTGCGTGGGCGCCGTGACCGCTGCCTGCGTGGGGTTCTTCTTCGTAGCGGCAACAAGGCCGCCGGCGACAAGGGCGCCTACAAGGGCAGCGATTGCTGCGACCACCAACAACGACAGCCATCCCGAACGCCGGCGCTCGTGAGTCACCCGCGGATCACTCGTCGGCGTGTTGTAGGGCGGCGGCGTTGGGCTGGCAGGTGCGTAGGCCGGCGGCGGGTAGGCGGGTGGTGTTCCGTACCCGGGCGTCGGGTAGCTCGGGTAGCTCGGTGGCGGCGGGTAGCTCGGTGGCGGCGGGAC
>DASRZB010000504.1:0-14818 GCA_035653855.1 Acidothermaceae bacterium
CGATCCTCGACCGGCCCGGGCCGCACGTTCTCGTGCGGCAAGATGACGCCGCCGTCCAGGGGCTGCATCACAACGGCGCCGAGGAGTCCACGTTGTAGCACGACGCCTGCTCGGGTTTGCTGGTAAACGTAGAGGGCGGGAGTGTCGTCGACCCGCAGCGTTTCGTCGTCCAGCCATTGTTCGAAGGTCTGCGCTGCCGCGGCATATCGGTCGACGCCCGCGACGCCGGGATCACGCGGCAGGATGAGCCGCACCACGTTGTGCGGATCGGCTGCCTCAAGCGCGGACTGCTGGGCGTCGTCTATAACGTCGTAGGGCGGTGCGATCACCGCGGCGAGATCTGAAACGCTCGGGTTGTAGCGGACTGCGCGAAAGGGGAGCAGCTGCAATGTCGCGGTCGGCGGTGCGGTCACCGGTGCTCCCTGGTCAGTGTGGCTAGCGGTTGAGTGCGCCTGCAGGCGCCGGTCGGAGGCGACACAGCGACTGCGTGGGCCATCCGGCGGGCACATGCTAGTAGTCGTGGAGCGAGGAGGCCGCAGTGGAAGAACCAGTGCAGGGCGAGGGGCCTTACGACTGGTACACGCGCGGGCTTGCGTTGCTTGAAGCGGGCAGTGCGGCGGCTGCCGAGCAGCTGCTGGCCCGAGCGGCCGCTGCCGAGCCGGAGTCACGGAGCGTGCTCGAGGCCCTGGGCCGTGCCCAGTTCGACGCGCGCCAATATGCGAAGGCAAAGGAGACGTTCAGCCGCATCATCGAGGCCGATCCGACCGACGACTACGGTCAGTTCGCCCTAGGGCTCAGTGCAGCCAGGATCGGTGAACTGCGAATCGCCGTTGAGCATCTCGCGCTGGCCGCCGCGATGCGACCTGACCTGGCCCACTACGGTCGGGAACTGCGGATGGCCCGCGCTCGACTCGAAGGAGCCACGTGACCCGTGTCGCGGGGCGCAGCCTGTTGGGAATCAGTACTCCGCTCGCGACCACGTACGACGTGGCCCTGCTCGACCTCGACGGTGTCGTCTACGTCGGTCCTGACCCGATCCGCAGTGCCGCGCCTGCATTAGCGAAGGCCCGTGCGGCGGGTATGCAGCTCGCGTTCGTGACCAACAACGCGTCGCGCGATCCGGCCGCGGTCGCCGCGCATCTGGTGTCATTGGGAGTGCCAGCCACCGCGGACGAGGTCGTCACGTCGTCGCAAGCAGCTGCCACCGTGCTCGCCGAACGACTCGGTGCCGCTGCGTCGGTGCTCGTCACGGGAAGTGCGGCGCTGCGCAGTGCCGTCGAAGGTGTGGGACTGCGGGTTGTCACGTCATCCGATGATCGGCCGGACGCCGTTGTGCAGGGGTATTCGCCGGATCTTCGGTACGCCGACCTCGCCGAAGCAGCGCTAGCGGTCCGCGCGGGCGCGCTCTGGGTGGCCACGAACACCGACAGCACATTGCCGAGTGCACGCGGGTTGCTGCCAGGCAACGGCTCACTGGTTGCTTTGGTCGCAGTGGCAACCGGCCGGCGTCCGATCGTGGCAGGCAAGCCTCAGCTCCCCATGCACGCGGAGGGCGTTCGTCGGACCGGCGCGAAGAATCCGCTCGTGGTTGGCGACCGACTCGACACTGACATCGAGGGCGCGAATGTGGCAGACACCGACAGCCTGCTGGTGCTGACGGGCGTGACTGCTGCTGCCGACTTGGTCGATGCATCCGTCGAGCACCGACCGACGTACCTTGCACTCGACCTGACGGGTCTGGTCGACACGCAGCCCAACGTCGAAGCCGACGGCTCCGTCGCACGATGTGGAGGCTGGACGGCGTCGGCTGGCCAGCAAGACGGCCGCGTCGCGATCAACATCGAGGGTGACGGTCACCCGCTTGATGGTTTGCGCGCGGTGCTGACGGCAGCGTGGGCGGCCCGCGACGCGGGGGCTAGTGAGGTAGACGCAGCCGACTCACTTCGGCGGCTCGGCTTCTAGTAACGGGGTTTGCAGGTGCGGTTCAGATCATGGTTCGCAGACGCAGCATGTCTGTCAGCGACGCTTGCAGCTTCACCCGACCCGACAGCCACGACGACCCCAGGGACAGCTCACCGCCGGCGAGCAGTACCAGGTCATCGCTGCTAAGGATCAAACGGATCTGTGCAGGAGGGCCTTCGTCGGTCGTGATCTCATCGAGAACCCCGTCATGCAGGTGGCCCCGATACACGAGGCCGAGGTCGGTGACCTCAGCGCTGACCGAGCGGTCGAGACCCTCGGCCCGGTGGTCGCCAGGGCCAGCGAGGCGGGCGGCCAGTTGGGCGATCGCCGCCTTGCACTCTTCGGGGCTGGCCACGCGGGTCCTCTCTGGCGGGGGTTGGCTGATGGAGCCGCGCCGAGGCTACCTCAGCAGCAACGCGGCGACCGGTAACGTGGTCGCGTGACCGACGACAGGTTCGACGATTACGTCGACGAGGAAAGCATCTCCGACTTCGCGGCGCGCGACGTTGATACCGCCAGCGACCTCGAGCTGGACGCCGCCAGCGACCCTCAAACCGGCACGGACATCGATAGCGCCATCGACGAACCGGCGATGTGGGCGCTGCCCGACGCCACGGGCGTGTCGAGCGTCGACGCAGCGATAGCGGAACTCGCGCGGCTCGACGAACTCCCGACCAGCGAGCACGTCGCGGTCTACGAAGGCATCCATCGCCAACTCCAGGATGCGCTTGCCGACCTCGACGGCTCCTGAGCTGCGGCGGGACTCGGGCACTGTGGTCAGGCGGGCGCGGTTGGACGCCGAGTTGGTGCGGCGGGGTCTGGCTCGGTCGCGTGGCCAAGCCGCTGACCTCGTGGTCGCGGGTCGCGTGACAGTCGGGGGGCAGGTGGCCACCAAAGCTGCCACGGCTATCGGACCCGACGATCCACTACTCGTCATAGCGGACGACGATCAGCCGGGCTACGTCTCGCGTGGCGGCGCGAAACTGGCCGGCGCGTTGGCCGCGTTCGAACCGCTCGGACTCCGAGTAGCGGGCCGCCGTTGTCTCGACGCGGGCGCCTCGACCGGAGGATTTACCGATGTCTTGCTGCGTGCGGGCGCCCAGGCTGTTGTCGCGGTCGATGTCGGCTACGGGCAGCTGGCGTGGTCGTTGCGTACCGACGAGCGGGTCGCAGTCGTCGACCGGACGAATGTGCGTGACCTCACCGCGGGCTCGGTCGGTGCGCCGATCGAGCTGATCGTCGCGGACCTGTCCTTCATTTCACTCACGGTTGTCTTACCGGCCCTGATCCAAGTCGCCGCATCGGATGCTGACCTCGTGCTGATGGTGAAGCCCCAGTTCGAGGCCGGTCGCGAGAAGGTCGGTTCTGGTGGGGTCGTCCGTGATCGGCAGGTGCGCGCGGACGCCGTCGCCAGCGTCGCGCGCGCCGCGAAGCTGCTGGGCCTCGGCGTCCGTGGAGTTGTCGCTAGCCCGCTACCAGGGCCGGCCGGAAACGTGGAGTATTTCCTTTGGCTGCAGGCTGGAGCACCACCGCTGGACGACAGTGATCTCGCTCGCGCCATCGCGGAAGGACCCTCGTGAGTCGAAGCGTTCTACTCGTGTGCCACACAGGGCGCGCTGAAGCAGTGACCGCAGCGCGAGACGTCGCACGGTTCCTCGGCGAGGCTGCGATCGACGTCCGCATTCTCGAGAGTGAAGCTGTCGACCTCGCTCTGTCCAGTGCCGCCGTCGTTCCGAACGCACCAGACGGCGCGCGCGGTGCAGAAGCGGTGATCGTCCTCGGCGGTGACGGCACGCTCCTGCGCGCGGCAGAGGTAGCTCGCGAAGCAGAGGTGCCACTGCTTGGCATCAATCTTGGCCACATCGGCTTCCTCGCGGAGGCAGAGCCGGCCGACCTTGCCGGCACAGTGCAGCGAATCGCCGACCGCAACTACGTGGTCGAAGAGCGGCTGACGCTCGACGTCGAGGTCATTGTCGACGGCGAAGTGGTCTGGCAGAACTGGGCATTGAACGAGGCCTCGGTCGAGAAGTCCGACCGCGAACGCATGATGGACGTCGTCATCGAGGTCGACGGCCGCCCGTTGTCGCAGTTCGGGTGTGACGGCGTGGTCATGGCAACGGCGACAGGTTCGACGGCGTACGCGTTCTCTGGCGGCGGGCCGGTCCTGTGGCCTGAGGTGGAGGCACTTCTCGTCGTCCCGCTCAATGCTCATGCCTTGTTCTCCCGACCCGTTGTCGTGACCCCGCAGTCAACGCTCGCGGTAGAGGTCCTCGGGACCCAGCCTGTTGGGGTTGTGTGGTGTGACGGCAGGCGCGGAACCAAGCTGGCGCCCGGGGCAAGGGTGCAGACCCGCGGCAGCGAGCGCCGGCTCAAGCTGGCCCGGCTGCACCAGCGCCCGTTTACGGACCGACTGGTGGCCAAGTTCGGTCTTCCTGTGCGCGGATGGCGCGGCGCCGTCCGCCCGCCCGACTAGCATCCGATCGTGCTCGAAGAGCTACGCATCAGCGGACTCGGCGTCATCGACGACGCCGTGCTCGAGCTCTCGCCCGGGCTGACCGTGGTCACCGGCGAGACCGGCGCCGGAAAGACGATGGTGGTCAGCGGTCTTGGCCTGCTGTTCGGAGGCCGTGGTGACGCGGGCCTGGTGCGCGTTGGATCGGCTCGCGCGGCCATCGACGGGCGGCTGCGGGTGGCCCCTGGGCGTGTTGCCGAGATAGTCGACGAGCTGGGCGGCGACCTCGACGATTACACGTTGTTGCTGAGCCGGGTGGTCGGTGCCGATGGGCGGTCGCGTGCGCAAGTTGGTGGGCGTTCGGTGCCAGTGGGCACGCTTGCCGAGCTGGCCGATGAACTCATCGCCGTGCACGGTCAGACGGATCAACTTCGTCTTCGCGCGCCCGCCCGACAGCGCGACGCGATCGACCGGCTCGGCGGAGATGACGTTGCACATGCGCTCGGTGCCTATCGAGAGGTGTATCGCAAGTATCTCGATGTCGAGACGACGTTGACGGAACTCACGACCCGCGCGCGTGATCGCGCACGTGAGGCTGACGCGCTGCGCTTTGGTCTCACTGAGATCGAGGTCGCCGCACCGCAGCCTGCTGAGGATGTCGTGCTCGCGTCCGAGGTTGGGCGGCTCACGCATGCCGACTTGCTTGCAAGCGCGGCGGCATCCGCCCATGCGGGGCTGCTTGGTGATCCGGCTGGTGACGACATCCCTGACGCGGTCAGCCTTGTTGCTGGTGCCAGAGTCGGGTTAGAGCGCGTTGCCGAGCACGATCCGGCGCTGAAGCTGATGGCTGACCGACTCGCCGAAGCTGGCTACCTGCTCTCGGACGTCGCGACCGATCTTGCTGCGTACGGCGACGACATTGAGGCCGATCCTTCGCGCTTGGCCGCGGCCCAAGAACGGCAGTCCGTGCTCGCGGGTCTGGTGCGCAAGTACGCAACACCGGGAGCAGGCGTCGACGCGGTAATCGCGTGGGCAGAAGATGCAGGCTTGCGGTTGGCTGAACTCGACAATGACGACAGCCGACTCGCGGAGCTCGCGATCGAATCGGGACGCCTGCGTGAATCCATGGTGGCGCTAGCCGGCGAGCTCACGGCAGCGCGCACCAAGGCGGCCGAGCGGTTTGCTGAGGCCGTGACTGCGGAGCTACGCGACCTCGCGATGCCACACGCGGTCGTGACCGTCGACGTGCGTACTGGCACCGACTATGGCTCCCACGGTGCAGACGAGGTCGAGGTGTTGTTGGCGCCGCATCCCGGTGCGTCGCCGCGGCCACTCGCGAAAGGTGCGAGCGGTGGTGAATTGTCGCGCGTCATGCTCGCGGTCGAAGTCGTGTTTGCGGGCGCCGATCCGGTGCCGACGTTCGTGTTCGACGAAGTCGATGCGGGGGTCGGTGGCAAGGCCGCGGTTGAGGTCGGACGCCGATTGGCTCGCCTTGCGCGCGTCGCTCAGGTGATTGTCGTGACGCACTTGCCCCAGGTCGCGGCGTTCGCGGACCGCCACCTGCTGGTGGTCAAATCCGACGACGGCATGGTGACCAGCAGTGGCGTGGTGGCTCTTGACGAGACGGGCAGGGTCAACGAGTTGTCCCGAATGCTGGCTGGTCTTGAGGGCTCTTCGTTGGCGCAGGGCCACGCCGGCGAACTGCTGGCGGCCGCGTCGGGGTTCAAGCAGGACCTGTAGGGGTTAGTACCCGCTCGGCGCGGTTAACCCGGTCAGACGGTTACTGTCTGCCACGATGGGCCGGGTGAGACTCGCGACTCTTTGGCGTACGAAGCAACCCGCGCTGCCAGGAATTACCGCGGTGGCGAGAGTTGACCGGCGGACGCGTCAGCTGGTCAAACGGCTGCGGCCCGGCGACATCGCCATCATCGACCACGTCGATATCGACCGGCTGGCGGCGGAGTCGCTGGTCGAGTGCGGCGTTGCCGCAGTCGTGAATGCTGCAACGAGTATCAGCGGCCGCTATCCCAACCTCGGGCCGGAGATTCTGGTCGCCAACGGCATACCGCTGCTTGATGGTGTCGGAACCGGGGTGCTCGCCGATGTTCGCGACGGCGACATCATCCGGCTCTGGGAAGGCACTCTGTACGCCGGCGATCGTGTTGTCGCGACGGGGGAGCAGCAGACAATCGAGACCGTGCAGCAGGCGATGGCCGATGCACGTGCCGGCTTGGTAGTACAGCTCGAGGCGTTCGCGGCCAACACCATGGAGTACCTGCGTCGCGACCGCGACCTGCTACTTGATGGCGTGGGAGTGCCGGAGATCGCCACCGAGCTGGCCGGCAAGCAGGTGCTCGTTGTCGTACGCGGGTACAACCACCGCGAAGACCTCATTGCGTTGCGCCGGTACATCCGCGCCTACCGACCGGTACTCATAGGCGTCGACGCCGGTGCTGACGTCCTTCTTGAGAATGGTTACCGTCCGGCAATGGTGGTGGGGGACCTCGAGTCCCTCTCCAATGAAGCGCTGCGATCCGGCGCTGAGATCGTGGTGCGCACAGATCCCGACGGCCGCGCACCCGATCTTGATCGGATCCACAACCTCGGCCTGACTGCGGTCGAATTTTCAACGAGCGGTACCAGCGAGGATGCCGCGTTGCTGTTGGCAGACGCTAAGGGCGCCGCCCTGATCGCCACGGCAGGCACCCACGCCACCCTCGCCGAGTTCCTCGACAAGGGTCGCTCCGGGATGGCGAGCACCTTCCTGACCCGGCTGCGTGTCGGCGGCAAGCTCGTTGACGCGAAAAGTGTGAACCGGCTCTACCGCAGCCGCATCGGGGCGTCCGCCCTCCTTTGGCTTGCGTTCGTCGTCGTGCTCGCGGTGGCTGTCGTGTCGACGGGTGCGGTCGTGAGAAATCATGATCTAAAGGGAAAGCGAGCCGAAGTTAGCCAGCTACAACAGCAGGTTCAGGCTCTGCAAACTCACGGTGCGGGGCTGCAGAGCGAGGTCGATGCGGGCACCGCGTTTGCGCGGGGCGTGGAGCCACTCGCGGTCGCCGGTCGGCTTAGCGGGGAGCCGGTAGTGGTCATCGTCGCGCCCAATGCGCCGAAGAGCGTGCTCGACGCGACAGTGCGGAGCCTGGGCGATGCCGGCGCCACGCTGACGGGGGTCATCGACGTGCGACCGAGCTTCGTCGATCCGGCCCAGGTGGCGAATCTCGGCGACTTGGCGACGTCGTTGGGCGCGACGGCGCCCACCCAGAACGTTGCGGTGCAGGCGTCGGCGCTGCTTGCGAGTGCACTGGTGGGGCAACCCACAACGACCGCATCGGCAAGCGCATCAATCGGCGGGACCCTTGACGCGGCCAGCACCGAGATCATCGCCGGTTTGGCGCAGGGCGGATTCATCGCGGTGGCGCAGGCGCCGACACAACACGCCCGGCTTGTGGTCATCGTCGCACCTGCCCCCGCCACCCCGCCGTCCAGCCCCGCGACCGCTACGGCGACCCGCAACGCGCTCGTCGAGCTCGTCGCCGCGTTCCCGGCCGCCGGAGGCACCACCGTTGTCGCCGGGGCCAGCGGCTCCGCAGCCGACGGAGGACTACTCGCCGCGTTGCGCGTGGGCGGCACTTCGAGCGCCAGCACGGCTGCCGTCAGCACGGTCGATGACGCCGACGGGCCGGCCGGCACCGTCGCGGTGATCATGGCTCTACAGGACGAGGTGGCCCAACCCGGCAGCGCGGCCGCGGTGGGTCATTACGGCAACGGTCCCGGCGCGCGGGCCGTGCTGCCCGCCCCGCCACCCTCGTAAGCTGTTACCCTGAGAGCCCGTGGGCAGTGCACCTGCCAGAGACCACGGGAGTCATGAATTGGCAACGCCGCAGCAGACCAGGCATGTGTTCGTCACCGGGGGCGTCGCCTCGTCGCTGGGCAAGGGCCTCACGGCATCAAGCCTCGGCAACCTGCTAAAGGCGCGTGGGTTGCGGGTGACGATGCAAAAACTCGACCCGTATCTGAACGTCGATCCCGGCACCATGAATCCTTTCCAGCACGGCGAGGTGTTCGTCACCGACGACGGTGCGGAAACCGACCTCGACATCGGCCACTACGAACGGTTCCTCGACACCGACCTGCATGGGTCCGCGAACGTCACCACCGGTCAGATCTACTCGACAGTGATTGCGAAAGAGCGCCGCGGCGAGTACCTGGGTGACACGGTCCAGGTGATTCCGCACATCACGAACGAGATCAAGTCGCGGATCCGGCAAATGAGCGGCCCCGACGTTGACATCGTCATCACCGAGGTTGGTGGCACGGTCGGCGACATCGAGTCGCTGCCCTTCCTCGAGGCGGCCCGCCAGGTGCGGCACGAAGTCGGTCGTGACAACGTGTTCTTCCTGCACGTGTCGCTGGTTCCGTACATAGGCCCAAGTGGCGAACTGAAGACAAAGCCGACGCAGCACTCGGTCGCTGCGCTGCGGCAGGTCGGCATCCAGCCGGACGCGGTGGTGTGCCGAGCTGACCGACCGATCCCTCAGAGCGTCAAACGCAAGATCAGTCTGATGTGCGACGTCGACGAAGAAGCCGTTATCGCGGCGGTCGACGCACCAAGCATCTACGACATCCCGAAAGTGCTGCACGCGGAGGGCCTCGACGCATATGTCGTGCGTCGGCTCGGTCTCCCATTCCGCGACGTCGACTGGACAGCATGGGACGATCTTCTGCGTCGTGTGCACCATCCCGCACACGAGGTGACGATAGCGCTTGTGGGCAAGTACATCGACTTGCCCGACGCGTATCTCTCCGTGACGGAAGCACTGCGCGCCGGCGGATTTGCCAACGATGCCAGGGTGAATATCCGTTGGGTGACCTCCGACGACTGCTCGACACCGGAGGGCGCCGCGAAGGCGTTGCTCGGTGTCGACGGTGTTGTCATCCCTGGCGGCTTTGGGGTGCGCGGGATTGAGGGCAAGCTCGGCGCCATTCAGTATGCGCGCGAGAATTTGCTGCCGACGCTGGGATTGTGTCTCGGCCTTCAATGCCTTGTCATCGAGTCGGCGCGAAATGTCGCGGGGCTGCACGGCGCGAACTCGACTGAGTTCGACCCCGCAACGCCTCATCCCGTTATCGCGACGATGGCGGACCAGCGTGACGTCGTCGCCGGCGAGCGTGACATGGGCGGCACGATGCGGCTCGGGCTGTACCCGGCCGACCTGCTCGCGGGTTCCATCGTTCGCGAGATGTACGGTGAGGCGCGCGTCAACGAACGCCACCGGCACCGCTACGAAGTGAACAACGAGTACCGCGGGCAGCTCGAAGCAGCCGGGCTGGTCATCTCGGGCACATCGCCCGACGGCCGACTCGTCGAATTCGTCGAGCTGCCTCGCGAGGTGCATCCGTACTTCGTTGCCACGCAAGCACATCCGGAGCTTCGGTCGCGGCCGGCTCGACCGCACCCGCTCTTTCGTGGTCTTGTCGCCGCTGCCCTTGCGCGCGCGGCCGGCGAATCGCCGGTCGACCTGCGGGCAGAGCCCGTCGGCACTGCATGACGGACACCCCCGCCGATCCACGTGTTGCCGATCCACTGCTTGCGGACGTGGTCGCCGAGCGTTATGTCGTGCACTCGACGCAACGTTTTCACGGCAGGGTATGGGATATCCGCACCGATCTTGTCGATCTCGGCGACGGCGAGCAGGTCGAGCGCGACTTGGTGGTGCACCCTGGCGCGGTCGCCATCATCGCGGTCGACGATGACCAGCAGGTACTTTTGGTTCAGCAGTACCGCCATCCCGTTTCTGCCCTGCTCTGGGAGCCGCCCGCGGGACTGCTCGATGTCGCGGGCGAAGAGCCACTCGTTGCCGCGCAGCGCGAGTTATTCGAAGAGGCCGGCTATCGCGCTTCCCGCTGGTCGGTGTTGCTTGATGTATTCATGTCGCCCGGCGGCTCAAGTGAATCGGTTCGGCTCTTCCTCGCCCAGGGCGTCACACCCGTTGCTGAAGCCGAGCGGTTTCTCGGTGAGGCCGAGGAACGCACCATGGTCATTCGATGGGTGCCGCTTGAGCGCGCTCGCGCCGGGCTGTTTTCTGGCGACCTGCACAGCCCGCTGTGCATCATGGGCATCCTTGCGGTCACCCGCGGGCTCATTGACGGCGACGCGTCGACGAGGCCGGTTGAGTCACCGTGGTTTCGGGGCGGCGCACACCCGAGTTGATCGCTGCCGCGTGCAGCCGTGAGCCATAGACTCCTGCTGGCGCCGGCGACCCCGCGCCACCGATCGGGCGTCAACGGAGCCGCTCGCCGGTCGACCCGGAAGGCAGCGAGCCGTGAAGATCGGCGTGCCGAGCGAAGTCAAGAATCACGAGTACCGCGTTGCGATTACCCCTGCAGGCGTGCACGAGTTGGTTCGAAACGGCCACGAGGTGGTCGTCGAGCAATCGGCGGGCGTCGGTTCCTCAATTCCCGACGACGACTTTGTTGCTGCCGGTGCTGGAATTCTCACGACCGCCGACGAAGTCTGGGCCAACGCCGACCTGATCTTGAAGGTCAAGGAACCCATCCAGCAGGAATACCACCGGATGCGCAAGGACCAGGTGCTGTTCACCTACCTGCACCTCGCGGCGTCCCGCGAATGCACCGACGCCCTTCTTGAATCTGGCACGACCGCAATCGCCTACGAGACGGTTCAGCTACCTGACCGCTCGCTGCCTTTGCTTGCGCCGATGTCGGAGGTCGCCGGGCGCATGGCGCCGCAGGTCGGTGCACGTTGTCTCGAGCGCGAGGCGGGCGGCCGCGGCATCCTCATGGGCGGTGTTTCCGGTGTCTACGCAGCAAAAGTTGTGGTGCTGGGCGCGGGCGTGGCCGGCATGAACGCAGCTGCTATCTCTCTTGGCATGCAAGCCGAGGTTCTGGTGCTCGACAACAACGTCGAGCGGCTTCGCCAGGCCGACCGGATCTACCAGGGGCATCTGCAGACCGTCGCCTCGAACTCGTATGAGATCGAGAAGGCCTGCATTGACGCCGATCTGGTGATCGGGGCCGTGCTGGTTGTCGGTGCCAAAGCGCCGAAGCTGATTAGCGACGAACTGGTGGCGCGGATGAAGCCGGGTGCGGTGCTGGTCGACATCGCGATCGATCAGGGTGGCTGTTTCGAATCGTCGCGGCCGACAACTCACGACGCACCGACCTACAAGGTCTCCGACACCCTGTTCTACTGCGTGGCGAACATGCCGGGCGCGGTTCCGCACACGTCCACGTACGCGCTGACCAACGTCACCTTGCCCTACGCCTTGGCGATTGCGAATCTTGGCTGGCGCGATGCGTGCCGGGATGATCCGGCTTTGGGTCTTGGCGTGAACGTCCACGACGGAGGGATCGTTAGCGCGCCAGTCGCGCAAGCGCACGGACTTGCGCACCGGAGCCTCGACGAGGTCCTAGCCTGAGGTCGTGACGTCTGGGCAGGAGCGCGAGGGAGCTGTCGCACGGCTTGTCCGTACCTACCTCGACCACCTCGCCGTCGAGCGTGGCTTGGCCAAGAACACGCTCAGCAGCTATCGGCGCGATCTGCGCCGTTACCTCGAATTCCTCGCCCCGCACCAACGCGACGACCTGAGCCAGGTGACCGAGGCCGACGTGGCAGCGTTTCTCGCCGCCCTTCGGCTCGGCGACTCGCAGCATCCACCGCTTAGCGCCAGCTCGGCAGGCCGGACCATCGTCGCGGTCAGGGGTTTCCACCGCTTCGCCGTTCGCGAGGGCAATGTCGACGCCGACATGGCCGGGGCGATCCGCCCTCCTACGCCAGCTCGTCGACTGCCGAAGGCCATCGCGGTCGAGGACGTCGAGCGGTTGCTCGAAGCGGCCGGCGCGCAGGGGACGCCTCGGGCCCAGCGAGACCGGGCGTTGCTTGAAGTGCTTTACGGAACTGGCGCGCGTATCTCTGAGGCTGTCGGTCTCGACGTCGACGACGTCGATCTTGACGCCGGGATGGTGCGGCTGTTCGGAAAAGGCTCCAAGGACAGAATGGTGCCACTGGGTAGTTACGCTAAAGCTGCACTTGAACGTTATCTCGCTTTGGGTCGGCCGACTCTCGCTGTAGGAGCGCCCTCGTCTAGAACAGCTCGAGATTCACGGGCGGCCGTCTTCCTCAACGCCAGAGGCGGCCGTTTGTCCAGGCAAAGCGCCTGGACCGTTTTGCGCACCGCGGCAACGCGCGCAGGACTGACGGCAGGCATATCGCCGCACACGCTGAGGCACTCGTTCGCCACCCATCTCCTCGACGGGGGAGCCGACGTTCGGGTCGTCCAGGAATTACTCGGTCACGCGTCGGTGACCACGACCCAGATCTACACGATGGTGACCGTTGACCGACTGCGCGAGGTGTATGCATCAGCACATCCTCGAGCCCGCTCGTGACGGCTTTCTGAGGCTGCTGATACTGCTGGGGCTGTCGGGCCGCGCGGGACAGAATCGTTTGTCCAGATGCTGGCTACCCCCTAGTCTTCTCGACTCGTCGGCACGACGATGTGTCTTTGGATCGGCTCATCGTCAGAGAGGTTCAGCGATAAATGGCTAAGTCGACAATTCCAGGCGACTCGGAGTCCTCCGACGCCCTTCGGGCCCGGCTGGACCCCCGGAGTCCCGCTGGGTCGGCTGCCGACGATGAGGCGGCTCTCGAACTGCCTCTTGAGGGAGCTCAGCGCGGCGCCAAGCCTGGGCTCGACGCGGCCGGCCGACCGATGCCGGTATTCCCCGATCCGCCGTCGCTGGATCACCATGGCCCGGCTTGGGTGCTGGCGATGTGCAACCAGAAGGGCGGCGTCGGCAAGACCACCAGCACGATCAACCTGGGCGCAGCGCTCGCCGAGTGGGGACGCCGCGTTCTGCTCGTCGATTTCGACCCGCAAGGCGCGTTGTCGGTCGGCCTTGGCGTGAACCCGCACGATCTGGACCGCACCATCTACAACGTGTTGATCGAACGTGACGTCGCCGTCGATGACGTACTGCTGAAGACGAACACGCCGGGCATGGACTTGCTGCCCAGCAACATCGACCTCTCTGCCGCCGAGATCCAGCTGGTCAACGAAGTGGCTCGCGAGCAGGTGCTGGCCCACGCGCTGGCTCCGGTCCTGCCCGACTACGACATCGTGCTGATCGACTGCCAGCCGTCCCTCGGCCTGCTGACGCTGAACGCGTTGACGGCCGCGCAGAGCGTGATCATCCCGCTTGAGTGCGAGTTCTTCGCCCTACGAGGCGTCGCACTGTTGATGCAGACTGTGGACAAGGTGAAACAACGGTTGAACCCTCAGCTTGAGGTCGAGGGCATTTTGGCAACAATGTTCGATCCACGCACGCTCCACAGCCGCGAGGTCCTGTCGCGCGTCGTGGAGGCTTTCTCTGACAAGGTCTTCCATACGGTGATCGCCCGCACGGTGCGATTCCCTGAGACAACGGTGGTCGGTGAGCCGATTACTACGTATGCCTCCAGTTCGGTCGGCGCCCGGGCCTACCGCGAGCTTGCGAAAGAGGTGCTCGCCAGATGAACCGCCGCCCACGTCTGCCTGGAGCGGATGAGCTGTTCCGCTCGACCGGTGGATCCCGCGCCCTCTCGAACGGGGCCCAGTCGGCCCTGGCCGAAGTCGCGGAGCCCGAGCCCGACGGAGCGCCGTTTGGCGCACTTGGGCGGGCCCGACGCCCAGCCGACAGCCGTCGGGCGGACGCCGACCTATCCGCTATCGCGGCCGGGCCGGTTACCGACGACTGGGACGGCGACACAAACCCGCCACCTCGCCCGGTGCGGATCGCGCGCCGCGCTGCCGAGGCGCGACCGACTGGTCGTGAGCGCCACGACGAGAAGATCACCGTGTATTGCTCGCCCGAGGAGTTGCTCCAAATCGAGCACGCCCGGTTGACGCTGCGGGGGTCGCACAGCCTGGCGGTCGACCGCGGCCGCATCGTGCGTGAGGCGATCGCCGTGGTGCTGGCTGACCTTGAGTCCAAGGGCGAGCAAAGCATCCTGGTCCGCCGGTTGCGCGGACGCTGATCGTCTGTGCTCTATGCCCTGCGGTACCCCTTCTCCTTCGGTGTCCTGATTGTCACCTTCGCTGTCGGCGTGACCATTCGTGGGCTGGTCCAGCAGCTCGTGTCGGGGGAGCGCCGCCCGAAGTGGGTCCGGGCCAACACGAAGCGGCGGCGATCGACCTGGCTCAGGCCGTATTTCGACGTCTATGGTGCGATCGCCGCGTTGCTCGGCGGGGTTGGCTGGGGAGCGCCGGTCGACACCAGCGATCCTCGCCATCGGTCGAAGGGACGCCGAGTCCTGCAACTGTTGCTCGGACCGATCGTGCTCGCGGGTCTTGGCACCGGGCTGCTGCTCGCATTCCGGTCCTGGACGCACTTCAACGGTGTGAA
>DASRZB010000505.1:0-2927 GCA_035653855.1 Acidothermaceae bacterium
CGGGGGGATCGTCGAGGGTTTGCCTAGGAACGCGCAACATGGACAACCTCACTGTCGGTCGACTGACGGACACGCACGGGGAAACCCGGCGAACGGTTTGAAGCCTTCCCCGGGTATGGGGGCCTGGTGCGGTTGTGGGCCGGGCAGTCACAGCATCGATCCGAGGTCGGACCCGACGGTCGGGTAGGCGGCGGTCATGGATTTCAGCTGGCGGGTGGTGAGGTTGAGCTTGATGGCGAGTCCGAGGAAGTTGATCAGCTCGCCGTACTCGGGTCCGAGCAGGTGTGCGCCGACGATCCTGTCGCTGGTGCGGTCGATGAGGATCTTGGCGGCGGCCGTGGTCTCGCCGATCCGATAGTTGGAGTACCAGCCGCTGGTGTCGTGGTAGCGGACGTCGACATCCAGGCCCTGGTCCTTGGCGTCTTGTTCGAGCAGGCCGACTCGGGTGAGTTCGGGGATCGTGAACACCGCGGTCGGGACACCGGTGTAGTCGGGAATTGTCGTGGTTCCCTTGAGCATGTTGGAGGCGGCGACCTTGCCTTCGGCCACGGCGACCGGTGTCAGCGGCATGCCGGGGGTGTCGGCGGAGTCACCGGCGGCGTAGACCGCCGGGTTGGTGGTGCTCTGCAGGTGAGCAACCACGCGCACGCCGCGCTCGCCCCACGCGACACCGGCGACGTCGAGGTCCAGCCCGGACAGTTCGGGGGTGCGGCCGGCGCCGTGCACGACCAGGTCGACCTCCATTGTCTCGGACTTGCCGGATCGTTCGACGCTGACCTGGTAGCCGTTCCGGGTCGGCTCGACCGCGGTGATCGTGGTGGAGCGGCGCAGCCCGATCCCGGCGCCGGCGCCGCGGGTGATCAGGAGTTCGACGAGGTCCGGGTCGAAGGCTTTCAGGGGGCGTGATCCGCGATCGATGATGACCGGGGAACTGCCGGCTCGCACCGCGATGTGGGCAAACTCGAACGAGATGAACCCGCCTCCGAGGAACAGGATCCGCGGCGGGAGTGCCTGCAGGTCCAGGAAGTCGGTGCTGTCGATCAGGTGCTCGTGGCCGGGGAACTCGAGTGGCCGTGGGCGTGCGCCGGTGGCGATCAGGAAGTGCCCGGCTTCGTAGGTTGTGCCGTCGATATCGATGCGGTTCTTGTCGGTGAACCTCGCCTGCCCGTGCAGGGTGGTCACGCCACTGCCGGTCAGTCCGGACTCGATGCTTTCCGGCATGGGGTCGGTGAAGCCGTGCTTGTGTCTCATCAAATCGGCCCAGTTGATCGACAGGTCACCCGCGTCGATGCCCTTGCCGCGCATCAGTCGGGCGCTGTCGATGATCTCCGCAGCCCGCCGCAGGATCTTCTTCGGATCGCATCCGCGCAACGCGCACGTGCCGCCGTAGGGCAGAGCGTCGACAATCGCGACGTCCCAGCCCTGCGCGGCGCACTTGTTGGCTGCCGAGACGCCGGCCATACCAGCGCCGATCACGATCAGGTCGTGCTGCTTGGTCATCTCCGGATCCTCCGTCGTATGTGCGCACCCTGGCCTTCGTGCTCATAGCAATCTCGTTCTCGTGTTGCGCCGCGCGAGCGCTCGGCTTCGTCGATCGTGTCCACCAGGTGCCGGGTCACCGTGATATCGGGGCGCTCTGCGTTGATCTCGGTGAGGCGCTGGTTTGCGAGCTTCCAGTTCGGGCAGCCATCGAAGTGCACCAGGTCGACGTCCATGCCAACGACGCTAATCCTTGATCCGCACTACAAGGTCAAGCGGTAGATTGGTCAGATGTTGATCGGAGAAGTCGCCGAGGCTGTCCGGCTGCCGAGCCAGACCATCCGGTTCTACGAACGCAAAGGGCTTCTGCCAGAACCATCACGAGCCGCCAACGGGTACCGCACCTACGACGAAGCGACCATGACCCGGGTGAAGTTCATCCGCACCGCCCAAACGGCAGGGCTCACCCTCGTCGAAATCCGCGGCATCATCGAGCTCCGCGACGACGGCCACATCCCGTGCACGCACGTAACGAACCTGATCGACGACAAGCTCGCCGACGTACGCAGGCGCATCAGTGAACTCGCCATCTTGGAAACAGAACTCAAGCAACTCCTCGACCGCAGCCAGCGACTGGATCCATCCGACTGCAGTGATGGCGACATCTGCCACATCCTCTCGGCGCCCACGCGGCCGCGACCCGAGTGAACGTCACCACGCTGATCGCGGCGTCCCGCTGGCGATGAGACGAGGCCTCGTCGTAGTCGTCAGCCTTTGCACGTGCGCCCGGCGACTCGGCGACAGAACCAGGCTGGAAACCCGGCGACGGCCAAGGATCCTTCCCAGCATTGGACGCCGCGCGCCGGGGCAGAGCCCTTCCTGTTGATTGCGAAGGGCGGTCGGTGATGCGTACGGTCTGGGAGGGTGCGGTGCTGGCCGAGTCGATCAGCGCGGTGGGGCTGGAGTGCAACCAGTAGGTCCCACTCGTATTGGTGAGCCACCTGCGGCTCAGCCGCGGCCACATTGCGTGCAGGTGGGGGGCATCGCGAGCTACTACGCGGTAGTCGTGGACGGGAAGCGGAACCGCGACGCCTGCGTCGGGCCGCTCGCCCGAGTCGACCGTTGCCGGTGGCTTGTGGCCATCTCATCCCCCGCTCAACGACGGCGAAGCCGGCGCACCGCCAGCACCCAGGCTGCGACGCTTCGCGCCCCCGCTGACCACGCCACTCGCAAGACGCGTGCCGAAATGTCACGCGCTGCGCTCGGTGGTCTCGACGGCCGACCAGCGTGCCGCGGCGATGACACGCCTCTCAACGCGCTCTGGGCCACCGAGCGGTTGACGTTTCGAGAACCCGGTAGGCGCGATGCATCTTTCCGGTGCCCGCGTGCCACGACAGTTTGCCCACCGCCAGCTCGGGCTCTCGGCGAGATCGACACCGGCCCGACCT
>DASRZB010000506.1:0-2654 GCA_035653855.1 Acidothermaceae bacterium
CGAATACATAGCGGCTGCTGTCAGTGTGCGAGCCGTGCCGTCGTTCGGTGGCAGGCTGGCGTTCGTCCCCGCGAACCCAGTGTCCTTGAACTTGTCGCAACCGATGGCCATAGCGACGTCGTAGGCGCCGCTGGCGACCGCGTACGCGGCGTGACGCAGTGCCTCGGATCCGGTGGCACAGTAGTTCTCGACGCGCGTCACCGGTTTGCCCTGCAGCTTCAACGCAGAGGCGAGGACGATCCCCGAGCTTCCGGAGGCCGCCATCCCGAGCCAGTAGGCGTCGACGTCCTGCTTCGAGACGCCCACCGACGTCAGAACCTTGTCAGCCGCGTCCACGAGCAGATCGTCACGACTGAGGTCGAAGTGCTCCCGAAACGGTGTGCACGACATGCCGACGATGGCGACACGATCCTTGATGCCGTTCGAGCTCACGATGTCTCCTTCGTTCCGATCGGGCGGGCCTTCCAGAAGTAATTGTGGATCTCATCGGCGGTAAACAGCCGGCGAAAAGTCATCTCCACTCGCATGCCCACGTTAATGTCGTCGACGTCGCAATCGGTCAGTTGGCACGGGAAGCGGCCACCCCCGTCGAAGTCCAGCACCGCAAAGATCACCGGCGGGCTCTCCGAGTAGATGAGCCGGTCGACGGTGTACGTCGCGACCGTCGCCAACGACTCGGACTCCGGCACCTGCTCCATGTCGTCGGTCGTGCCGCCGTAAATCCCGACCCGCTGCGGCGGCAGGTGGACGATGCCGGTCTGCCGATCGCGAGAACCCACGAACCCGAATTTCCAGTCCGTCGATCGTGCCGCCGCCGACGAGGACGGCCGATTGGGCATGGGCCGATTGGGTGGCTCGACATCGACCATGTTCCGCCACGTCAGGAACTTGCCGTACGGCACCGACGCACCGCGCCCGATCTGGTCGGCCACCGTCTTGGCCGGTGAGAACGACGCAATGGCGTCAGTCGTCCGGAAGAGCAGGACATCGACACCGTCAGCCAGGACCACCACGGCGATGGTCGTGTTGGGCTCCGCCTTGTCGAGGACGTCGGCGAGCACGACACCGAAGTGCGCCGCGCCGGTGTTGCCTACGGCGGCATCGAGGTTGTCGGCGACCGCTTTGGCGCCGAGCCTGCGCGCGGCGGCCCGCACCGCCCGAGAGTGGTTGCCGGTGACGACGGCGACGTCGACCTGGTCGGGGTTCAGCGCGCATGTCTTGAGCGCTGCGTTCCAGGCGCGTTCTGTCATGGGCACGTAGACCGTCTCGCCGAAGCGCTCCTCCCATCGCCGCGGTCGCGCCGAGCCAGGCGTCCGCCAGCGATCGACGAACTCCTCCGTCTCGGACGCGCTTCCGAGGAACTCGGCGATCACGGTCCCGTGGCTGTCGTCGCCCACGAGAAGGGCGGCGGCACCGTCGCCCCCCTCGGACTCATCGGAGCTCAACGGCAAGCCGCCTCTCATGCCGGCCACGGACACGAGGACCTCGTCGACAGTGCGCGAAGCGGCGACCAACGCCCCGACCCCTGAACGAACAGCGCCGTTCATGTCCATCACCGACACCGTTGGATCGAGGCGCAGCGCAGCGTGGATCGCGGTGGCATTCGTCTTCTCTGCGTAGGCGGGCTCGGCGGTCGCGAACCACAGGGCGTCAGGCGCCGCGCCGCCGACAGACCTCAGAGCTAGACGGGCAGCCTCGAACCCCATGGTGGTGGTGTCCTCGTCGAACGACGCCACGGTCCGCTGTCCGCGACCCGAAGCGCCGCCGAAGACCGAGGCGATGTCCTTACGCTCGAGGCGGCGATATGGGATATAGGCGGCGTAGCTTCGGATCCCTCTCATCGAGCTCCAGGGTGGCTGCGTCGGAAACCGTTCCGCATCCTTCTACCTCCGTGAGTGTTCGTCTCGCCGCGTGCGGCGCCTACGCTAGCAATGAGGCGGCCGGCGCCCAACTCGTTGGACAGTCGTGGATGCCCTCGGTTGGCCGCACGCGCGGTGGAGAGCCGTAGTGTGCTTGGTAGCGGCGCCGACATAACGCGGCGCGCTGGCTTGGCCCAAATCAATTGAATCCGCGAAGCCCGCGGCCGAAGGCTCTGCCACATCGGGGCGCGTTAGGTGGATGACGCTCCACGCTTACTTCCGGAGTTTGGAGCGGGCGAAGGGAATCGAACCCTCGTTCTCAGCTTGGGAAAATCGCCAAGGCCGACTCGGCGGACGACGACGAACGAGAACGGCAGGTCAGCGATTCGGCGGACGACCACGAACGGCCACGGACGCACCCGGATGTGCCATGAATGCGCCATGACGCTGGCGCCAGTGTCCGCAATCGGATAGCGAGAAGTCTTCAACCGGCCTCCCAGTTGGCCCGGACGGTGCCTTTCGATTCTTTCGATTTAGTGTTATCCTGGATCGAGGAGATTTGGGAGGCATCGTGGCAACAAGGGCCGATAGCGGGGTGGTCTTTCCCCCCGACGATCTTGAGGGACTCCTCGACCTGGCCAGGTTCATGGAGCAGCACACCGAGCCGGGGCTGCTCCTCGGTCCGGACGGTGAGCAGGTTCCACTGCCTGCGGAGGTCTACGGGGTCCTCATCAATGTGGTGCAGGCGATGCGGGAAGGAAAGGCCATCAGCGTCCTCCCTCAGACCCAACGGCT
>DASRZB010000507.1:0-3015 GCA_035653855.1 Acidothermaceae bacterium
TTACCTCAGCGCAGTCTCACGAACGATTGCGGGCGGAACGTCTGAGATTCAGCGGAACATCATCGCTTCCCGCGGCCTTGGCCTCCCTAGGTCATAGCGTGGAGACCGCTGCCTTGGACCCGACACGGAGCAGCGCAGACCGACGCCTCCCGTGCCGGCGACTGGCTCTGTACTTCCGAGGCACCCGAAGCCTGCTGAGGGGGAACCACCAATCCCAGGATGGGGTTGCTAGCAGTTTCGCTCACGGCAGGGGCCGAAGTCGCGGGAAATGCCGAGACGCAACTATTTGGTCGCGCGGTGATCGTGGCGCTCCGGTTCGGTATCGTCGCGGTAGCCGCCTTCAACATGCCGTGGTATGCCTGTGCAGGCATCGGGCTGAACTCTGTAACGCCACTTACATAGCGATTGTCCTCCCCTATCAGGCTCTCAGGACCGCCACGCGATCCTTGTCGGTTTCCGCGGTTCGATTTGCGGCAATTCGGCGACCGCGACAACGCCGCCCGGCTGCCGTTGGCGGAACGCGCGAAGAGGTCTCCGTCGTCGATCTTCGCTTACGAAATTGGGGGACGGTTCATATGCTGGCTCTTGCAATCGTAGAGGTGCTAACGCACCACGGACGATTCTGTCTCGTGGACGCTGAATTCAGCTTTCGGGCGAGACAACCATCCGTGGCGATTGGCCAACTCTATTACTCCGGGTCAAGCCCATCCGTTGACTCGTCTCTCGAACGGCGACGAGTTGTTGTGCCGTGTCAACAAGCATCGGCACGAGGGCGAGAACCTTTCGATCCTTGAGCCAGAAGGCCTGGAACGGTCTTTCGATGACGAGGCCATCCACAAGCACCTCGGATAGGTAGCCGTGCAACAACTCGCGGCGCACGCCTTCGCGAGAGAGATAGCCAATGCCCAGACCCGCTTCAACAGCCTTCTTCACAGACTCGGTATCGGGGTACTCCAACACGCGGTCGAGCTCAACGCCAACGCGGCGCAACGCCGTTTCGACCACGAGACGGGTTCGCGAGCCAATGCCGGGCAGTACAAACTGCCGGGTCTTCAGGTCATCAACCTGAACCCGCCGTCTTCCTGCAAACGGGTCTGACGGCGAGACGATGAGCGGAAGCCGATCGGTGAAGAGCGCGACGGTTGCGAATTCCCGAGCGGTGATGGGGCCGCCAACAATCGCGACGTCGCAGACCCCACCGGCCACCGCTGCCGTGAGTTCGTTGACCTGGCCGATAAGGAGCCGGACGCCAACCCCGGGGTGCTCGCGTTGGAACCTGCGGATCAGTTCTGGAACGAAGTACATCCCACCCGTCGTGTTGGCCCCAACGATGAGAACAGAGTGAGTTCCCAGACGCGCGTCAGCGGAGAGCTCGCGGAGCCGCTCGGCGCCTGCCGCGACGTGGTCGGCGATCTCGCGAACCCGTTCGCCCTGCTCCGTCGGTGCAAGCCGCCCCTCGCGACTCTCCAGAAGTGCGAAGCCAAGCGCCTCTTCCAGGCGCCTGAGTTGCTGGGATACCGATGGTTGACTGACGCCCAGCGCCGCTGCCGCGAGACTCACACGCCCATGCAGGACGACGGTGCGGAACACCCGCAGCTGCTCGAACGTGATGGCCAATTTATAACCTTTTCGTTGGGTTTCGCCCGTTGTCACCGGCAGTCTCTCCTAGTTAGGGTGTGCCTGTCCACCATTCGGCGGACTGCGCGAGGAGATAGTGGTGGGCATTCTTGAAGACGTTGAAGCGGGCGCGGCGATCTCCTGGGCCAAGGTCATCGATAATTCGAAGTGCATTGGCTGCCACGCGTGCACCGTCGCGTGCAAGTCCGAAAACGAAGTCCCATTGTCGGTCAATCGAACCTTCGTCAAGTACGTGGACGTGGGGATCTTTCCCGAGGTGGCGCGCAACTTCCAGGTCACGCGCTGCAATCAGTGCGCGAAGCCTCCCTGTGTCACCGCATGCCCGACAGCCGCGATGTTCCAACGGCCGGATGGCATCGTGGACTTCGACAAGTCCGTTTGCATCGGCTGCAAAGCGTGTATCGCTGCCTGTCCCTACGACGCCATCTTCATCAACCCCGAGGATCACTCTGCGGAGAAATGTAACTTCTGTGCCCATCGCATCGACGTCGGCTTGGAGCCTGCCTGCGTCGTCGTCTGTCCGACCGAGGCCATCGCGATCGGTAACCTGAACGATCCAACCTCGCGCGTGGCGCAGATCGTCAATCGCGGACGAGTTCAGGTGCGACGACCGGAGAAGGACACGCAGCCGAAGCTCTTCTACGTTGACGGCCACGAGGCCACACTCGACCCGCTGGCTGCGCGGCAGCCCGACGGCGGTCAGTACATGTGGAGTCAACAAGTAGGTGACTTACCGCACCCTACGCGTACGAGCAGCCCCGGCAACAGCTCGGCTGCTGCAATAGTCTCGTACGACGTTAGCCACCATGCCCCGTGGGACTGGCGTGTCAGTCTCTACACGTGGACGAAGAGCATTGCCACCGGCGCCTATCTGGTACCCCTGCTCCTTGTGCTCACCGGGGTCCTCAAGCCGCAGGCGGTCCTCTGGCACTGGTTAGCGCCGGTGGTAGCTGGAGTGTTTCTCGTCGTCACGGGGATTGTGTTGATCGCCGACCTTGCGCACCCCGAGCGCTTCTATTTGATCATGGTGCGCCCTCAGTGGCGCAGCTGGCTGACGCGTGGCGCGTTCATCATTACCGGATTCGGGACGGTGTTGGCGGTGCATGTGTTGCTCAGCCTTCTGGGCGTGGGTCAGGCACAGCTCTGGCTGGCGATCCTGGGTGCGCCACTTGCGATCTTGTCAGCGATTTATACGGCCTACCTTTTCGCCCAGGCGAAGGCACGTGACCTCTGGCAGAATCCTCTGCTCCCGGCTCACCTGCTCGTGCAGGCGCTGTTAGCAGGAGCGTCGGTCTATCTGCTCGCATCCTCACAGCCGCTCGGCGATGCATTGACGCCGCTTGCGTGGATCCTCGCTGGGGCCGCGGTTGCCCACCT
>DASRZB010000508.1:0-2638 GCA_035653855.1 Acidothermaceae bacterium
GATCCGGGCCGCGATAGTCGCCGCGACGGCCGAATAGAGCTTGCGGGCGATCGTTTCCGGTCGACCGCCGGCTGGCGCGACCTCGCCCTCGTCGTCCGCTGTCCGAGCCCCTTTGGACTTGCTCATAGCTCCGCCTTCGCATAACGAACGAACTCCAACGCCGCGACCAACTCCGACGGTCGACGGGTTGCTACTACCCAGTACGGGGTCGTGTCGTTCATGTCTTCGACTTCGATCTGCACAGCCGTCTTGATCCAAGGCCGCAGTGACAACTGCGCATCGGCCCGCAGTCCTGGTCCCAGCAGCCGATGAGCCGTCGACGCGTCGAGCGCGCGAGCCCGACCGATGTGTGCGGCCGCGAGTGCCGCCTTACCTGCCCGCAGACCCGATTCATCGACGTCGACCGTCGAACGCCCGAGTAGCACCAGAAACGCTGCTTCGAGGGCGAGCGTCACCACCAGGCAGCCGATGGCCAATGCCCAGGTCGGGTGTTGGTTGGACATCTCCGGACCCATGACCACGACCGCCTCGGTTGTCGGTACTGCGATCACTGCGCCAACGACCGACCACCACCACGGCACCGTTCGTCGCTCGTGGAACTGCAGTCTCGGCGGGTTCGGCACACACGCAAGGCTACGCAGCGCGCGCACTTCGGATAAGCCTGCCCAGCCGCCGGTCCGTCGTCGGCCGGTAGTGTCGCCCTTCGTGAATACGAACGCCGGTGCGCAGCGAGCAGCTTCGGGTCTGCTGCCTCCGCTGGCACTGCCCGAAGACTTGCGACCGGCGACGCCGGCGCCGGATGCGCCTGCACCCGGCACGACGCTTGGGCCGCATTACGCGCGGTGCTACGGCTGCGGCGTCGCGCAGCCGGCTGGGTTGCACATGACGTTCACCGTCGGCGACGACGTGCAGGTGATCTCGGAGTTTGTGGTGACAGAAGATCACGAGGGCGCAGCAGGCCTGGCCCACGGCGGCTTGCTCACCGCCGCCCTCGACGAGACGCAGGGCACGTTGCTGTGGGTACTGCGGATGCCGGCGGTCACCGCACGCCTCGAAACCGATTTCCTTGCGCCGGTGCCAGTCGGATCCATCGTGCGGATCGAGGCGCGCTGCCTCGGGTTGGCCGGCCGGAAGATCTACACCAGTGCCGAGGGTCGGTTGGTCGCGCGGCATGGGGATATCGACGGCGTCATCGCTATCCGTTCATCGGCCCTGTTCGTCACGGTGCCGGTCGAACATTTCACCGCATACGGCCGAGCCGATTTAGTCGAAGCGTCGCTCAACCGCGGCAGCGATACGTCGGGCGTTGGGGTGAACCCGTGAACGACCTGCCGGTATTGGTACGGCGATTGCGCCCCGACGTCCCGCTGCCGTCGTACGCATATCCCGGCGATGCCGGCGCCGACTTGGTCACTACCGAGGCGGCCGAGCTTGCCCCTGGGGAGCGCATCGTGTTGTCGACCGGTATCGCGATCGCCCTTCCCGACGGCTACGCGGCGTTCGTGCACCCGCGGTCAGGCCTCGCTGCGCGCTGCGGGGTCGCGCTCGTCAATGCCCCAGGCACGATCGATGCGGGGTACCGTGGCGAGATCAAGGTGATCGTGGTGAACCTCGATCCGCGAGAGCCAGTTCGGCTCGCGGCGGGGGACCGGATCGCCCAGCTCGTGATCCAACGGGTCGAACACGCCACGTTCCACGAAGTCACAGAGCTACCCGGTTCCGACCGGGGTGCTTCAGGCCATGGCTCCAGCGGTGGCTTTAGCCACGCAGTCGTCGCTGGGGTGCTCGAGGCGCCCGACCCGACAAGCGGAGGTTCGTGATGGCATTCGGGCGGGGCAAGAAAGACAAGAACGGCCCGGCAGCCGACGTCGACGATGCAGCAGTTGACGTTACCGATCGGACGGCGGGTAGTGACCCGGCGGATGACGATGCTGCAACCGACGGTGTCTCGGTCCGCGATCGGCGACCGCTCGACGACGAGGAGGCCGGCGGCGACGGGTCGATGCCACGACTCGACCTCGGGTGCCTGCGGGTGCCGGTGCTGCCCGGGACCGAAGTTCGGGTCGAGATGAACGAGGCGCAGCAGCCGATCGCCGCCACCATCGTGCACGGCCTCAACTCACTGCAGGTGCTGGCCTTTGCCGCACCGCGCCATGGCGGCATCTGGGACGAGGTCCGCACCGAGATTGCTGAATCGGTGCGGGCAGACGGAGGCCAGGCCGACGAGACGGAAACCGAATTCGGGACCGAGCTGCACACCAGCGTCCGCGCCGAGATCACGCCGGGTCAAGTGACCGAACAGCAGTTGCGGTTTGTCGGCTTCGACGGACCGCGTTGGTTCTTGCGGGGCGTGTTCAGCGGTCCGGCCGCGACGCATCCGGCGCAGGCAGAGGTCCTGGAAACGGTGCTGACCAGCGTCGTGGTGGTGCGCGGTACCGATCCGATGGCGCCCCGCGATCCGCTGCAGTTGCGGCTGCCGCGCGAAGCGACCGCGGCGCGCGAGGCCGCAGCGGGCGAGGATGAGGCCGGTGACAAGCCAGTTCTCGAGTTGCCGCCGCGTGGCCGGGAGATCACTGAGACCCGCTGACCGGTATCCTTTTGACCATGAAGGAGTCCGAGGCGATCGCGGCGCCTGACT
>DASRZB010000509.1:0-9624 GCA_035653855.1 Acidothermaceae bacterium
ATCGGCCGAGAATGGACACGTGTTCGAGCACAACAGCCCTAGTCAGCAGACTTCCGGCCCCCGCGGCCGGTGGTGGCGACGGGTAGCGTCCACCGTGTTCAGTGCGCCCGCTGCTGTCAGTCGGCGGCTACCAGGACGCCCGCTCACCCTGGCGCTGGGCTGGTTCCTCTCCTGCGTGGTCATCACGGCCGTCACCCTCACCGCGGTGGAGCAGGTCGGCCGAGAAGTCAGCGGGAGCCAGGGGCTCATCACCACGCAGGCCGGCATCAAACAACAGGTTGCCGCCCAGTCAGCATCGGCGGCGTCGGCTGCGTCCGCGAGCTCGGCATTACCAGTTCAGCCACCTGCGTCAGTCGCCACCGCTGTCCTACCGACGAGCAAGCCAACCACACCGGTTGCCCCGCCTAGTCATACGCCGTCGGCAAAACCTTCGGTCACGCCAACGACCTCCCCGCCCACAGTCCCGATCAGCGCGGCGCCGGTGTCGTCGCCGACGCCAGTAGTCGTAAAGCCACCGCCTGGTGCAACGGAATACATCTACGTGTGCCGCGCCGGTCAGGCCGTCGGCGGGGCCGTGGAACCCAGCCTCTCGCCGTCACCGACGCCGTCCGCCACGCCGACGCCGTCCACCTCGATTTCGCCTGCACCGACGGTCACCCCCACCGGCGCGACCAGCACATCACCGTCGCCGAGCCCGACCCCCACCACGTCGACATCGGCGACCCCAACCGCCCTACCCACCGCATCGGGGTCTCCGGTCACGAGCAAGAACTTCATTTTCGTGAAGCTCGGTACGCCGCTGACAACCATCGGCCAGATCAACATCGCCTGTAGCGGTGACTCGATCGCGAACGCCAACGCCACGACGTCCGGCAAGGGCTACACGCTGACGGTGCGCTCGACCAGCAACCCGCAGGTCGACGTCTTCTTCAGCAAGAACTGATTGACAGTCTCAGAGCCAGCGCACTAGCGTAGTAGGCAGGGAAGTTTACAATCCCGCCCACCGTCAGCACTGTGTGACTTCAACCCTGCGTCCAGGAGCGTCCCGATGAAGCTTGCCGTCGTGGGTGGCGGTTCGACCTACACGCCCGAACTCGTCGACGGCATGGCCAGGCTTCGCGACCAGCTCCCGCTCGAGGAACTCATCCTCATCGATCCCGACCCGCACCGTCTCGAGCTCGTCGGCGGCGTCTCGCAGCGCATCATGGCCGCCTACGACCACCCCGCCAAGATTTCGTGGACGTCCGACCTCGACGCCGGCATCGACTCCGCCGGCGCGGTGGTCCTGCAGTTGCGAGTCGGCGGGCAGGCGGCTCGCCATCGCGACGAGAGCTGGCCCCTCGAATGCGGGTGCGTCGGCCAGGAGACGACCGGGGCCGGTGGCCTGGCCAAGGCGCTGCGCACCGTACCGATCGTTCTCGACATCGCCGAGCGCGCGGGCAAGTACGCGGCACCCGGCGCGTGGATCGTCGACTTCACCAACCCGGTCGGCATCGTCACCCGTGCCCTGCTCGACGGCGGGCATCGAGCGGTCGGTTTGTGCAACGTCGCGATCGGGTTCGAGCGCTACTTTGCGCAGCTGCTCGGCGTCGACCCGACCCAGGTGCAGCTCGACCATGTTGGCCTGAACCACCTGTCGTGGGAGCGGGGCGTGATCGTCGACGGTGTCGACGTGCTGCCGCAATTGCTGACTGACCACGGCGACGAGATCGCCGGCCACATCGAGCTTCCTGTTGACGTCGTGCGCGAGCTTGGCGTCGTCCCGTCGTATTACTTGCGGTACTACTACCAACACGATGCGGTGGTCGACGAACTGCGCGGTGCACCGACACGGGCGCAGGTCGTTGCAGGCGTCGAACAAGAACTGCTCGAGATGTACGCCGACCCGACGCTGTCGAAGAAACCTGATCTGCTGGCACAACGTGGCGGCGCGTACTACTCCGAGTCGGCGGTCAACCTCATGTCGTCGCTGGTGCGCGATACCGGCGACGTGCAGGTCGTCAACGTCCGCAACGCAGGCACGTTGCCCTTTCTCTCCGACGACGCAGTGATCGAGATGCCTGCTGTCGTCGACGCCCGCGGCGCCACGCCGCTGCCCGCCGCACCGGTTGCGCCACTGTTCGCTGGCCTCATCGCGCACGTCACCGCGTACGAGGAGCTGGCCGTTGACGCGGCGATCCGCGGTAGCCGCGAGCGGATCTTCAAGGCACTACTTGCGCATCCACTGGTCGGGCAGATCGATCTCGCCAACGGACTGACCGACCGATTGCTCGCCGCGAATCACGAGTACCTGCCATGGGCGGACGCGTCGCGGTGACAGATCGGCCCGCTGCCGCCGTCCTCGCCATCGACGGCGGCAACAGCAAGACCGAAGTGGTGCTGGCGGCCGACGACGGCACCGTGCTCGCGCGTGGTCGCGGCCCGGCCGCAGTGCCAGAGCGGGTCGGGATGGCGGGCTCGCTGCGCGTCATCGGCGATCTGGTCGCGAAGGCCGCGCACGACTGCGGCCTCGCGCTCGACCACGCGCCGATCGCGCAGCACACCGCCGCCTACCTGGCGGGCGTCGACTTGCCCTCAGAGGAAGCAGAGATGCACGCCGCCCTGTCGGCGCAGGGATGGAGCGCGACCACCAAGGTCGACAACGACACGTTCGCGATCTTTCGCGCTGGGACGACGCGGCACTGGGGCATCGGCGTGGTTTCCGGCGCGGGGATCAATGCCGTCGGGATCGGCCCTGACGGTCGGGTCGCCCGCTACCTCGCGCTCGGCGTGACGACGGGCGACTTCGGGGGCGGCAACGACCTGACAAAACAGGTCTTCTACTGGGCGTCCCGCGCCGAAGACGGCCGCGGCGGCCCGACCGCGCTGGCGGCCGCCCTGTGCGAGCACTTCGACCTGCCGACCGTCTATGACGTCGCCGTCGCACTGCACCGAGGCGACATCACGCGGGACCAGCGACTTGACCTGACCCGATTGCTGTTTCGCGTCGCGGCAGAAACGGGCGACGAGGTCGCCGTCTCACTTCTTGATCGGCAGGCGCACGAAGTGGCTTTGATGGCGCGGGAGTTGCTGCGCCAGCTCGACCTTCAAGACACCGAGACCGACATCGTGCTCGGCGGCGGATTGCTGACCGCCCGCGATCCGCTGCTGACCCGGCTCATCAGTCAAGCGTTGGCGATCGAGGCGCCAAAGGGCGTCATCGCCTTCAACGACGTCCCGGCGATCGCGGGCGCGGCGCTACTCGGCTTCGACTACCTCGGCGTCCCCCGCGCCGCCGAGGACCGGCTCCGATCGCAGCTGCGCCTCGCCTGACCGTGAGTCGCCACAGAGCGGACGTTTACGTCCCCAGGGGGGCGGTAAACGTCCGCGCTGCGACGCTGGCCGCTAGGCCAGGCTCGACTCGTGGGTGATCGTGGTGCCGGCCAGTGCCTTGCTGACGGGGCAATTCTGGCGCGCGCCGTCGGCGAACTCGTCGAACTCTTCGGCGGTGATCCCTGGGACGGTGCCTCGAACGGTGATGTGACTGCCGGTGATCCCCTCACCAGGCTGGAAGCTGACGTCAGCCTTGGTCTCGAGGGTGATGTCGGTGTGCCCGGCCTTCGCGAGCGCGTTCGACAAGGCCATCGAGAAGCACGCCGAGTGAGCGGCTGCGATGAGCTCCTCGGGGCTCGTCTGGCCCCCGGGAGCCTCGGTACGCGCGGCCCAACTGACGTCGAAGTTGCCCAGCCCCGATGAGTCGAGGTTGACGTTGCCCTTGCCACCGGCAAGGAGCGGGCCCTCCCAGTGCGTGTGGGCGGTGCGGGTGGTAGCCACGGCTGCAGTCCTTCCTGGTACTGGGGTGTTTGCGAGAATGGTCGTGTGACACAAACGGCTGACGAGAGCTTCTACGACCAGATCGGTGGCGCCGAGACCTTCCGTCGCCTCGTACATCGTTTCTATCAGGGCGTCGACGACGACCCGCTGCTGCGTCCCCTCTACCCCGATGCCGACCTTGCCGACGCTGAGGTGCGGCTGCGGATGTTTCTCGAGCAGTACTGGGGCGGTCCGAGAACTTACGGGGATTTGCGCGGGCACCCGCGGCTGCGAATGAGGCATGCGCCCTTTCGGATCGGACCGCCAGAGCGAGACGCGTGGCTCCTGCATATGCGCGTCGCGCTGGACGAATTAGATCTGGACGCCGACCACGACGCGACGTTATGGGGCTACCTGACGAACGCAGCGGACAGCCTCGTGAACACCGTCGACGACGACTACAACCAGCTGCCTACCGTGAGCCGCGACTAGGGTTCGTTTGTGGCAAGTACCGCGCAGGTTCGAGAGATCCTTCGCGCACGGAACTTCCGCCTGCTGTACAGCACTCGGCTCTTGTCGGCGACAGCCGACGGCATCTTCCAGACCGCGCTGGCCAGCTACGTGTTCTTCTCTCCCCAAAACGCGACGACGCCCGGCAAAGCGGCCGCCGCATTCGCTGCACTCCTGCTGCCGTACTCGATCGCCGGGCCGTTTGTCGGTGTCTTCCTCGACCGATGGAGGCGCCAGCGAGTGCTGGTGATCGCCAATACCGTCAAGGTGGCGCTCGTCCTTATCGTGGCAGGTCTCGTGCTGGCCAGCTCCGATGGCGTCGCCTTCTTCGTCACCGCGGTGGTGGCGCTCGGCGTGAACCGGTTCTTCCTCTCGGCGCTGTCGGCCGCGTTGCCCCACGTCGTCCCACCGCAAGACCTGGTCACCGCCAACGCGCTGTCGACAACGTCGGGATCAGTGATCACGATCGTCGGTGCTGCGATCGGTGCAGGCATCCGGTTGGGCACCGGTTCGGGCCCGGCCGCGGTCGCGTCGATCGTCGTGCTGTCGGCGGTCGTCTACGGGGCGTCGGCTGCGGTCGCTTCGACGATGGGCGCTGACCTTCTAGGCCCGGACGACGATGAGCAGGCGTCGTCTGGACGCCGCTCGCCATGGCGTGCCATCGCCTCAATGACCCGTGAACTGGCCGACGCCGCGCGCTACGTCGCTCGACGACGGAGAGCGGCAAACGCACTCGCAGCGATCAGCGCACACCGGTTCTTGTTCGGGGTCGCGTCGTTGACGATCGTCTTGCTGTTCCGCAACTACTTCGCGAGCCAGGGCAACATCGACGGCGGCATTCTGGGTCTCGGAGCGTCGATCGCGGCCGTGGGTGTCGGCATCGTGGTCGCGGCGCTCATCACACCGTCAGCGACGGGGCGGTTCGGCACCACGGCGTGGATCACGTCGATGCTGGTCCTGGCCGGGGTGGCGATCGCGGCCTTCGGCCTACCGTTCCAGCGCGACCTGCTGATCGTCGGGTCGTTCTTCCTCGGGGTGTCAGCGCAGTCCGTCAAGATCTGCGTCGACTCGACGGTCCAGCAGCAGGTCGACGACGCCTACCGCGGCCGGGTCTTCTCGGTCTATGACATGGCGTTCAACGTCACCTATGTGGCCGCCGCCGCGGTCGCAGCAACCGTCCTGCCGGAGTCCGGGAAGTCCTTCGTGGTGATGGCCTGCGTGGCGGGCGGGTATCTGCTGGCGGCAATGATCTTCGCGTGGCTGTCGGTCGGCACACAGGCTCCGTCGCCCGACTACTCGACGCCAGCGGCTGGGGACCCCAGCGCGCCGCGGCAGCCAGTCGGGATTGAAACCGGAAAATCCTCAAGTGGGGGGTATCCCCGGCCGTAGTTCGACTTAGACACGCATCCGTCGGGTGCCACGCGAAGGTGGAGGAACGGCTGTGGAGCCAAGCGCGCTGACAGCCACCGAGTCGCTGTTCGCCGGGCTCATGCCCGATGACCCCGAGACGGTCATCGACCGACTCGAGAACCGCCTCGCCGGCCAGACCTCCGAAGTCCTGCGGATGCGCAAGAGCGCGCAGACCAGCCAGGCCCTCCTCGACCTGCACACCGCCTGCACCCGCCAGCGCACCGTGGCAGGTACCGCCCGCCAGATCGCCGCAGTCGCCTCAGCCATCACCGGCTCCGAGGTTGTGATCGTCAGCGTCTTCCAAGTAGCCAGCCAGCAGCCGCTACTCGCAGTGACCTTGAGCGACGGCGTCATCGACGAGGAGCACATCGGCAACCTCGTGTGCGACATGGCGACCCAGCCCGACATGCAATGGCTGCGCACCGAGAACACCCTGCGGGTCGTCGATCGCGGAGCAGCTAGCCCGTCGACCGCACTGCTGCTCGCCGAACTGCATGCCGACCGTGTCCTCATCACACCGGTCTTCGGACAGGGCGAATTCGTCGGTTGCATCGTGGCGAAGCTGCCCCGCCTCGCGGCCGAGCACGACGACGTTGCCGTCCTCGATGGTGCGACTGCCTTGCAGGAACACGCCGGCGATCTCATTCACCTCGCGCTCGTCCTCGACGAGTTGCGCCGCCGCGCCCTCCACGACGCCGTCACAGGACTGCCCAACCTCTCGGTCTACGAGCAGCGCCTCGTTCGAGCGCTCGCCCGCCGAACCGCCGCGCAGCCAGGTCACGCTGAGGTCACCGCGATTCTGGTTCAGGTGGTTCAACTGGGCCGCATCACTGAGATCCACGGTGCGACCGGCGTCCAGGAACTGTTGCGCGAAATCGCGAACCGGCTCGGCGAGCTCGCACCCGAACACGACCTCGGGCACCTAGGCGCAAGCCACTTCGCGCTCATCGCGCACGGTGATCCAGGAGCTGGTATCGACCTTGCTCGCACGGTGATCGAGGCGCTCGAGACGCCCTTCGAGGTCAGTTTCGGCACGCTGCGGGTGTTCTGCCACGTGGGAGTTGCCGTCGCCATCGATGGCGAAGGCGCAGGCTCGTTGCTCCCGCGCGCGGAAGCCGCAGCGCGCCAGGCTCGCGACAGCGACGAGCCAATCGTCACTGCCTGACGCCTCAGGGCTCCAGATACCGCGAGAGAAAGTCGCGCTCGCTCGGCGACACCCGCCGCGGCCGGCCGGCGTCAAGGTCGAACGGCACCAAGAGCGTCATCGCCTCGGCCAGCACAATGCCCGCGAGCTGATCGCGCATCTCATAGCGCAAGACGAAGGACGACGATTTGACCTCCCTGGTCCAGACGTCGACCTCGATCGGCTCTGGCCGCCATTCCAGCGGTCGGCGGTAGTCGATCTCGTGCCGGGCGACCACGACGCCCTTGATGAGATCAGGGATGTGCTCTGCCGCCTCGCCGGCGAAGAGCATGCCGGTGCGAGCCTCCTGCATGTAGGTCAGGAACGTCACATTGTTGACGTGCCCGAACGCGTCCATGTCGTCCCAGCGCACCGGACAGCTGAAAGTGAACCGCACGCTAGCCGCGAGTGAGCTTGCGGTAGGTGGCCCGGTGCGGCCGAGCAGCCACGACCCCGAGCCGGTCGACTTTGTTCTTCTCATACGACTCGAAGTTGCCCTCGAACCAGAACCAGTTCGAGTCGCCCTCGTAGGCCAGGATGTGCGTCGCGACCCGGTCGAGAAACCACCGGTCGTGGCTGGTAATCACTGCACAGCCGGGGAACTCGAGCAGCGCGTTTTCGAGCGACGCCAGCGTCTCGACGTCCAAGTCGTTGGTCGGTTCGTCGAGCAACAACAAGTTGCCGCCAAGCTTTAGGGTCAGCGCCAGGTTCAGTCGGTTGCGCTCGCCACCAGACAGGACGCCGGTTGGCTTTTGTTGATCAGGACCCTTAAAGCCGAAGGCCGATACGTAGGCGCGGCTCGGCATCTCGACGTGGCCGACCTTGATGTAGTCGAGGCCGTCGGACACGACCTCCCAAAGGCTCTTCTTCGGGTCGAGGCCCGACCTGTTCTGGTCGACGTAGGAGATCGTGACGGTCTCGCCGATCTTGATCGTGCCGGCGTCGGGCGACTCCTGCCCGATCAACATCTTGAACAGCGTCGTCTTGCCGGTGCCGTTCGGACCGATGACGCCGACAATTCCGTTACGTGGCAGCGAAAAGGAGAGGTCCTCCATCAGGAGTCTCTCGTCGAAGCCCTTCGTCAACCCCGACGTCTCGACGACGATGTTGCCGAGGCGGGGGCCGGGCGGAATCTGAATCTCGTCGAAGTCGAGTTTCTTGTACTTGTCGGCCTCGGTGGCCATCTCCTCGTAGCGATCAAGCCGAGCCTTGCTCTTCGCCTGCCGCGCCTTCGGGTTCGATCGCACCCATTCCAGTTCGTCCTCGAGCCGCTTGCGCAGCTTCTGGTCCTTAGCGCCCTCAACCTTGATGCGCGCGGCTTTGGCCTCGAGGTAGGTCGTGTAGTTGCCCTCGTAGGGATACGTGCGGCCGCGGTCGATCTCGAGGATCCACTCCGCCACGTTCTCCAGGAAGTACCTGTCGTGGGTGACCGCGACGACTGTGCCCGGGTACTTCTCAAGGTGCTGCTCGAGCCAGAGCACGCTTTCGGCGTCGAGGTGGTTGGTCGGCTCGTCGAGCAGCAACAGGTCGGGCTGCTGCAAAAGCAGCTTGCAGAGCGCGACTCGGCGCCGCTCGCCTCCGGACAGCACGCTGACGTCGGCGTCGGGCGGCGGGCAGCGCAATGCATCCATGGCCTGCTCGAGTTGGGCGTCGAGATCCCAGGCGTTGCGGTGGTCGAGTTGCGCCTGCAACTCACCCATCTCGGCGAGCAGGGTGTCGTAGTCGGCGTCCGGGCTGCCCAGTTCTTCGGAGACCTGGTTGAACCGCGCCATCAGGGCCATCGTCGCTGCCACGCCGTCCTCGACGTTGCCGAGAACAGTCTTGGCGTCATCAAGCTTGGGCTCCTGGTCGAGGATGCCGACGGTGAAGCCCGGCGTCATGTACGCCTCGCCGTTGCTCGGCTGCTCGACGCCGGCCATGATCCGCAGCACGCTCGACTTGCCCGCGCCGTTAGGCCCTACGACACCGATCTTGGCGCCCGGCAGGAACGACAAAGTGACGTCGTCGAGGATGACCTTCTCGCCGTACGCCTTGCGGGCTTTTCTGAAGACGTAAATGAATTCGGGCACGGTCGAGAAGTCTACGGGACGTCGAGCAGCACTCCGTTACGCGCGGAGCTACATGTCGTCGAGGGTGAAGTTCCCTGCCGTTGGCGCAGTACCACTTGCCGGCGGTGGCGTGTAGGGCTGGCCGGGAGCCGCTGGCTGCTGGTACGGAGCCGCGGGCTGCTGGTAGGGCGCTGGCTGGGCGGCCGCTGCTTGCGCTGCTTGAGCGAGGGCGGTGTCGACCGCGACGAGTGCGGCGACGGTGGCCTCGTGGTCGCCGCCCTGCCGCTGCTCGCGATAGAACGCCTCGCCCAACGCCTTGTAGAGCTCGGATTCGGAGCGACCTTGCTGGAAGGCGCCGACCTTTGCTTGACCCTGCGCCATCGCCGCGGTGGCGGACGCCTTGGCCTTGTCGAGAAGTCCCATGTCCGTTACTACCCTCCGAAGAGACTGCCGAGCGGGTTGCTGGCCTTTTCGTCGTGGCCGAGGTGCGCGTGCTGCACGATCGCGTGGGCCAGCGAGTCGATGGTCATCGACTGGAGTATCGCATTGCCGTCGCCTTCGAGGGTCGCCAGGTTGAACCCGTTACCGCCGAGCAGACCGGTGACGATTGTCTGCGCGTTGAGGGCACCGACGCGCTCGACGCCGTACTTCAGGGAGTCCTCGAAGGCGACCAGGCAGCCG
>DASRZB010000510.1:0-5686 GCA_035653855.1 Acidothermaceae bacterium
GCCCTGCGGCTGTTGATTGCGCATCACCCGAAAAGCCTCGCGGGTGCAAAGAAACGCACCCGTCAGGTTCACCGCGACCACCTTGTTCCAGTCTTCGAGTTCGAGGACGTCGATGTCGACGTTCGGCGCTCCGATGCCCGCGTTGTTGAACAGCAAGTCGACGCGGCCGTGGCTGTCGACCACCGCGTTGAAGAGCGCGCGGACGCTCGCCTCGTCGGTGACGTCAGTGGGGATCGCCTCGAGGGTCCCGGTTAACGCAGTGCCGCGTGCGACGGTCTCGTCGAGGGTCTCCTTGTGGCGACCTGCGAGGACGACGGTCCAGGCATCCTCGGCGAGCGCGAGGGCGACCGCTGCGCCGATCCCGCTACCGCCGCCGGTCACGACGGCAATGCGCTGCGACATCGATCTCCTCTGCGGGCGTTGGCCGGGGTGGCCACAGTCTCCCCCACTAGGCGAACCGTCACTTCAACAGGTGCGCTCACCTGTTGAAGCGACCGCACACCCCCCTTACGTGATCAACCGGCAGCGGGCTGCGACCCGGGCACGGCGATGCCGGCAGCATCGGCATTGGTCAGTCGGGTCAGGGAGCGGCTGGTGGTGGCGCCCAGACAGACAACAGCAGCCCGTGAACCTACAGCCGGGCCACCACCGGAGACGGCTCGGGCAGCGAGGGAAATCGGACGGCGATCCTCAACCCACCATTGGGGAGGGCCGTCGTTTCCGAGCGGCCGCCGTGCGCTGCCACGACCGACGCGACGATCGAGAGTCCGAGCCCAACGCCTTCGTCGTTGGTGACGCGTTGAGCAAGGCGGGTGAACGGCTCGAACAACGATGCCAGTTTCGATTCCGGAACAAGTGGGCCGCTGTTGGTGACCGCAAGGTACGACTCGCCGCTGCCGGTGCCAGAAGTAGCGTCGACACCGGTCTCGATGTGTATCGACCCGCCCTCGAAGTTGTAGCGGATCGCGTTGTCCACGAGGTTCACGACGAGGCGATCGACCAGCACACGGTCGCCAGCGAAAGGAGCCGCTGACAGGTTGGCCTCGACGGTGATGTCGGATTCTCGTGCGGCGGTGCTGGTCTGGTCGATGGCGTCCAGCGCAGCCGCCTCGAGGTCGACCAGTTCACGAACAGTGAGGCCGCGATCGGAGCGAGCCAAGGTCAGCAGGCCGTCGATGATCGCTTCTGATTGGTCAACCGCGTCGCGGACGCGGCCGACGAGTGTCTCGAGTCCTTCAGTCGTCCTGGTGGGCTTGGCCATTGCGACATCGATGAGGGTGCGCATGGCGGTCAGCGGAGTTCGCAACTCATGCGACGCGTTCGCCACGAATCGGCGCTGGCTGGCGAACGCGAGATCCAGCCGATCCAGCATGTCGTCGAAGGTGTCCGCGAGCTCTTTGAGCTCGTCGTGCGGGCCGTCCAGCTGGATGCGTTCATCGAGATGTTCTTGCGAGGCACGTTGTGCGGCGGCGGTGACTTTGTGCAGCGGGCGCAGGATCCGGCGTCCTATCACCCACCCCAATGCCCCGGCGACGATCGTGCCGCCAAAGAGGCCGACCAACGACCACAGCAATAGTTGACGAAGGTCGCGGTTTCGTTGGTAGACCGCACCCGCTTGGGCGCCTCCGGCGAAGGCCTGCTTGCACTGGGCCAGCTGGGCTTGCGTGCCTGTACCACTGATCTGGAGCTTCTGGCAGATCTTGGTGAGCAGAGTCTGGTCCGGGGTCGGTGTGATGTCCGTTGGGTTCGCCACCGCTTGGCGCGCGACGGAGCCTGCGGCGAACGTTTGGTCGGCCAGCGTGTAAGTAACAGCGACGAACGCGCCGCCGGTGAGCAGAAACAATCCCGCGCAGGCAAGTGCTATCCGGGCCCGCACGCTGCGTCGGCCGAGAAATCCGCGTCGAGAGTCTGGCGGCATCTACGCGATCCGGTACCCGCCACCGATGACGGTGTCGATGAGCGGCGGGTCGCCGAGTTTTCTGCGCAGGCGCAGCACCGTGACCGCGACGGTATTCGTGAACGGGTCGGCGTTCTCATCCCACACCTGCTCGAGCAGTTGCTCGGAGCTCACCACCCCGCCGTCCGCCGTTATGAGCACTTCAAGCACCCCAAGCTCCTTTCGCGCCAGCGGTACGGGACGACCCGACCGTGTGACGGCGCGGCGAATTCGATCAACGATCAGATCGCCTCGCGTCAGGACGGGCGGTGCGGACGGGCTGCGACGGGCGAGCGCGCGCACCCGCGCGACGAGCTCGGAGAAATCGAATGGTTTCGCGAGGTAGTCGTCGGCACCGAGGTTCAATCCGTCAACGCGGTCTTCAACTTGCCCCGCTGCGGTCAGCATTAGGATCCGGCTCGCACACGGCGAATTGACAATCTGTTCGCACAACTCGTCGCCATGTAGCCGAGGAACGTCGCGATCCAAAACAACGACGTCATAGTCGTTCACGGTCACCTTCTCGAGCCCGCTCATGCCGTCGTAGGCGACGTCGACCGCCATGCCCTGGTCGCGCAAGCCTTCGGCCACCGCGTCGGCGACCACGGCGTTGTCCTCCACGACCAGCACCCTCATAGCTCCATGGTGGCGGAACCCCGATAACACGGCTATGACAGCGGGCCAGGTGTTATCTCAGTGTCATCGGCTCCTTCGTAACGTCGCCTCCATGAAGCGACGAGACGGACGCCGGGTTGCGTTCGCCGTTGCGATGCTCGCGCCGATCGCGCTGCTGCTGGCCGCGTGCAGCGGCGGCTCCTCGGGTGCTTCGGTGGCTCGGCTCAGTGCGGCGGCGACAACCACGTCGGCTTCCACCGCTCCCGCAGCGTCGGCATCGGACCTAAGCGCCGAGGCGCTCGCGTTCGCCCGCTGCATGCGCACCAATGGGCTGCCCAACTGGCCCGATCCCATGAGCAACGGGGCGTTCGACAAGTCGAAGTTGCAGGCGGCCGGATACAGCGTGGCGCAGACGAGGTCGGTCGAGGACGGCCCGTGCAAGAACCTGCTTCCGACCGCAGCGCCGAGGCAGTCGACCAGTCAAACGATCACGACGCAACAACAGCACGACTACATCAACGCAATCGCCTGCATGCGCTCGCACGGATTCTCGAACTTCCCCGACCCCACCTTCTCTGACGGCCACGTCACCTTGGTCCCGCCGCCTGGCGTCGACACCAACTCGACGGAATTCACTACCGCCGAGCACATCTGCCAGCAAGTCATCCCCGCGGGACTGCCCTACAGCGGGTCAGGCGGGTGACACACATCAAAGTGCTCGCGGTCGGGGGCATCGCCCTGCTGCTAGCAGCGTGCAGTAGCTCATCGGGTCGTCATGTCGCGCAGCTCGGCACGACAGCTTCGCAGAGCAGCGCTGCGTCGAGTGCGGCGCCAACGTCGACGCAGGTCGGAGCGGTCGGGTTCGCGCAGTGCATCCGCGCCCACGGCGTGCCGAAGTGGCCCGATCCCGACAGCAGCGGTGTGTTCGATAAGACGAAGATCACCACGCAACAACTCGAGGTCAGTAGCACCGCGCTTCAGGCGGCACAAGACGCCTGCCAGCATCTGCTGCCGCCCGCGTCCATCACGCAGCAGCGCCTCAATGCGGCGCAGGCGCTGCAGTTCGCGCAATGCGTGCGCAGCCACGGCGTGCCGAACTTCCCCGACCCCGATGGCGGTGGTCGCCTCCCCGACCCGGCCACTGTTGGGGTCGATCAGGGTTCGCCGCAGTTTCAGGCCGCGAACGACACGTGCGCGCAGTACCGACCGCCCTACATTCCCTCCAATCAGGCCTACGACTCCTACGCCGCAACTGCGAGCGCGCCATGAGAATGCGATCCAGTGCAGACTCAAGCCGGACGGCGACGGTGCTCGCTGCTACGGGCCTTGCGTTGTCGGTGCTGATGCTCACATCGTGCAGTTCGGGCAAGCGCGCGCATGGCCTCCCGACTTTCCCCGACCCGGCGGTCGCCACCGATGGCCCGGCGGCAGGCCATGCAATCTTGGACAAGAGCGTGCTGAAGAACTATTCCGACGGCGTGGTGAATCAGGCCATCACCGCCTGCCGCTCTGCATTGGATCAAGCCGGGCTGGTCAGTGGTCAGGGCTCTTCGAACATCAGCCAGCAGGAGTTGCAGGCGCGCCTCGCGTTGGCTCGTTGCATTCGCGCGCACGGTGTGCCCAACTTCCCCGACCCCAATCCCACGACCGGCGACGTCACTGCGCCGCCCGGCCTGAGTAAGAACTCCCCGAGCATCCTCGCCGCGATCCACGCGTGCCCGTCGCAAGCTCAGGCGGCTGGCCTTAGCCCCGGCGAATCGTAGGCGGTGGCAATGAAGCTTCAGACGATTGCGCTGCTGGCCACCTGCGCGGTCCTCGTCACGGTGACACCGAGGTGACAAGTCGTGTCACCGCCCAGTCACCGCCCCTGCCGTACAACAAGAAAGCCAGCGTTCGAAGGTGCAGGAGGGCAATCGTCGACATGTGTGCCAGTTCAGCCGGAGCCCGCTCCAAGACCCGATTGACGGCGTGCCAATCTAACGGTTATATAAGTGGTATAACCGTTAGATGCCGGAAGGACGAGACCGGAATGAACCTCCGCCTGCGCAATGCCCGCACCAGCACTCCGGCCACGAGCACTGCGGCCACCAGCACTGCGGCCACCAGCACTGCGGCCACCAGCACTGCGGCCACGAGCACTCCGGCGCGCCGATGTGCACGGCTTCGGCGGTCCTTGGCCATCGGGGCGACGGTCGCGTGCGGCGCGCTTGTCACGACCGCGTGCAGTTCCGGGTCGGCTCATCCGGGTGTCGCGCAGCTCACGACGCCCGCGTCGACCTCCGGGGCCTCGAGATCCCCAGGCTCGGCGTCGACCAAAGGTCTGGCCTCGCCGCTCGCTCACGCGCAGTGCATGCGGTCGCACGGGGTGCCCGACTTCCCCGATCCAGGGCCGATTCACATCGACGTAAGCGCGCACCCTGACCTCGATCCCAGCTCACCAGCGTTCGTCGCAGCTCAAAAGGCGTGCCTGTCGCTTCAACCAGGTGGCACGACTGGCGTCACCGTGAGCCCGCGGCTGCAGGCAGCAGCGTTGGCGTACTCGGCGTGTATGCGGTCGCACGGCTTTCCGAAGTTCGCGGACCCGGTCTTCGATAGCAGCGGCGAGCATGTCTCGATCAACGGGATCAACACCGACTCGGCGCAGTTTAAAAACGCTGACAAGTTGTGCCAGTCCTCGACCGGACTAGCAGCGCTAGGGAACGGGACGTCGACGGGTGGCGCGCCGTGACGACACGCATCGCCGGCAGGTGGTCACGCATCCCTCTTGTGTGTGACTCCGACCTCGACATCCCTCTCGTTGGTGACAGCAAAGGTGGCTCGCCAAGGTGACGACCGCGACCGTCGTTTTACCTAGCCTTCCTGCGATAGCCGACGCAGAGAGGGATGGCGCAATGAAGATCGTGAGTTTGCGTGCCGGTACGACCGTTGCGGTTGCTGGGTTCGCCTTGTGGACCACTGCATGTAGCGGCCGACCCGCAACGCCGGGGGTGGCGACGCTTACCGCAGCTGCGTCAACGAGCGCATCGACGCCGCCAGCGGCCGCTGCAGCCACACCCGATGCGGCGAAGTTTGCGCAGTGCATGCGAGCACACGGGGTGCCGGACTTTCCCGACCCGGTCAACGGCGGGTTCCACA
>DASRZB010000511.1:0-2274 GCA_035653855.1 Acidothermaceae bacterium
TGCACGAGCGTGCCGGACACCCGACGTCGGAGGTCTACGAGCTCGCGGTCGACATCGCCTGAGCCATCACGCCGCCCACTCGTCGCACCCACGTGCAGGTGATAGACCCGCGCTGCTAGCTGCGCAGGACGGCGCCGACCCTTTGTCCGGCCTCGGCGACTGCTGAATCGCGAACCGCGTTCACTTCGTCGGCGGTCAATGTGTGGTCAGGCGCGCGCAGCGACAACCGATACGCCATCGAGCGACTGCCCTCTACGACCCCCGGGCCTACGTAGACATCGAAGAGCCGCAGCGCCTCAAGAAGTGGCCCGGCGCCAGCGCGTAACGCGGCTTCGACATCGATCGCCGGCACGTCGGCCGCAACCACCAGCGCAACATCGGACGTTGCTAGCGGATAGGTCGAGAGCCTCGGCGCGGTCGCGAGACCGGCCGCCGCACCGACGACCGCGTCGAGGTCGAGTTCGGCCGCTGCAGTGCGCGGCGGCAAACCGAATGCCTGGACAACTCGCGGGTGCAACTCCCCGGCGTGCCCAACGACGACACCATCGATGCGCAGGACGGCGCAGCGGCCTGCGTGCCACGGCGCATGCTCATCAGCAGCAACGTCGAGGACGACGCCGACTTCGCGGGCGACGGTGCGCGCCGCCTCGACGGCGTCACCCCACTGCACGGCACGACCGGAGCCCCACCAACCCGACCGTTCGCGGTCGCCGGCGAGCGCGACCGCGAGTCGGCGTGGTTGCCGAGGCAGTGCCGCGTCGAGCGCGGCAAGCTCGTCGTCGGTCGGCCGGCGGTCGACCGACAACCGAGGCGGCCGACCCAGCCCGTTCTCGCGATCGTCGATGCGGTACACCAAGCCGGTCTCGAAGAGTGCCACGTCGGTGTTGCCGCGCGAGATGTTACGACGCAATGTGGAAAGGAGCCCTGGTAGCAATGTCGTGCGCAAGTCGGGCTGTTCGTCGGAGATCGGGTTCGCCAACCGCAGCGTGCGCCGCCGTGGATCGTCAGCAGCAAGTCCAAGAGCGTCGAGGTCATCAGGACCGATGAACGGGTAGCTCGGCGCTTCGACGTAGCCCGCATCGGCGAGCGCGTTGGCGATGCGGCGGCGAGACCGCTGGGCTTCGGTCAGCCCACCGCTACGTGGTGGCACCGGCACGATCGAGGGGATCCGGTCGTAGCCGACGAGACGCGCGACCTCTTCGACGAGGTCGAACGGGTCACGCAGGTCAGGGCGCCAGCTAGGAACCGTGACCGACAAGTCGTGGCCCGCCTGCTCGACCTCGCAACCCACCGCGAGCAAACTGCCCAGCACCTCGTCAAGGTCGTAGTCGACGCCGACGACCTCGGCGGGCAGCGTGGCCGGAATCGCGACCACCGTGGGCGGGGGCCGTTCGCCGACGTCGGTCGACGTGCTTTCGGGTGCGCCTCCCCCGAACTCGGCAAGGAGGTCGGCAGCACGTTGAACTGCGGCGGATGCAACCGCAGGATCGACACCGCGTTCGAAGCGACGCGACGCTTCACTCAACAAGCTGTGCCGGCGTGCGCTTCGCGAAATGACGGACGCCGTGAAGTGGGCGCCTTCGATCAACACCTGCGACGTCGTGGCATCGATCTCGGTGGTCGCACCGCCCATCACACCGGCGATGCCAATGGCTCCGCTGTCGTCGGTGATCAGCAGATCGTCGGGATGCGTTGCGCGATCGACATCGTCGAGTGTGCGCACCCGCTCGTTCGGCAACGCGCGGCGAACCACGATGGGTCCGCTCAGCTTGTCGAGATCGTAGGCGTGCAGCGGCTGGCCGAGCTCGAGCATGACGTAGTTCGTGACGTCGACGGCGAGGCTCACCGAACGCACGCCAGCGGCCTGCAGTCGGCGTTGCATCCAGTCTGGTGAGCTGCGCGTCGGGTCGATCCCGCGCACAATCTGCGCGACGAACCGATCGCACCCGCTGGCATCGTCGATACGCACCGGCCACCCGCCGTTTGCGCTTCCGGCAGCAACCGTTACCGCGAGCGCCGGGTCATCGAACGCGATGCGATACGACGCTGCCAGTTCGCGCGCAAGGCCGCGCACCGACATTGCGTAGCCGCGGTCGGGTGTCGGCGAAACGTCGAGGACATCGTCGCCAAGTCCGAGAACGACGGACGCGTCAGCTCCAAGCGGGGTTCCTGGCGGTAACACCAAGATGCCCGTGTGGTCGTCACCGATGCCGAGCTCGCGGACCGAGCAGATCATGCCGTCGCTAATGTGGCCGTACGTCTTGCGTGCGGAGA
>DASRZB010000512.1:0-4415 GCA_035653855.1 Acidothermaceae bacterium
GAGCCTGTCGGAGCTGGCGTCGCGGGCCGGGACGGGGGCGCCGGCGCTGGATCTGCTGGCGTGGTCTGGTGCATGCGACTCGCTGGTGCTCATAGCGGAATCGCCCGCTGTCGCGGGACCGCTCGCTGTCGCGGAACCGCCCTTTCTTTTAAAACAAGATGATAATGAGAATCATTCTCATTATGATTCTCATCAAGCTGGCTTCCCCGATGGAACGCGCCCCCACATCTCGCCCCGTCGGCTCGTACTGTGGCAGCTGGGGGTTGCCATGGCCGCCCGCGGCGTAGCCGGCGGCGACACGCAGCTCGCGCTGCCACTGAAGCTTCCGGATGCCCCCGCGCTACGCGAGCTGCCGGGTTGGGAGGCGATGCTGGCCGATTACCGCACGCTCGGGATGACGGTCACCTCGCACCCAATGGCACTGCTGCGCTCGCGCCTGCCGGCCGGCAGCATCGACAGCCGCGAGCTGGTGACGCTCGCCCACGGCTCGCGAGTACGGATCGGTGGCCTGGTGGTCGCGCGACAGCGCCCGGGCACAGCCGGCGGCGTGGTCTTCGTGCTGCTCGAGGACGAGTTCGGGGTCGTCAACCTGATCGTGCCGCCGGCAGTCTACGAGCGCCACCGGCTGACGGTGCGGACCGAGCCGCTACTGCTGGTCGAAGGCAGGCTCGAGCGTCACGCGCAGGCGAGCGGGGCGATCAACGTGCTGGTCAACCGGGTGGATCAGATCGCGGCGCCTGGCGGCCTGGTCGCACAGGTGCAGGACTTCTCCGCCGCCGACGAGCGCGTCCGGGCCGAGGAGCAGGCGACCGCTGCGGGCGATGTCGACGAATTCCGCGCCGTCGCGCCGCCGGTGATGAGCTTCGCCGCCGGGCGCAGGAGATGACTCGCCTTGCGCGACGTGCCGCTCGCTCGCACGATAATGTCCCCGGCACATGGTTGCCGTGGCCATCATCGCCGTGGTCTTCACCGCGCTTGCGGTCGCAGTCGCCTACGGCGCTTCGAAGGGAAGCTTCAACGGTGTCGCCGCCGCTATACAGACCACCAGCCGCGGCGGCTCGCGCCTGCTCAACACAACGCTGGCGGTCGTCTACATCGGCTTCGGCATCTGCGTGCCGCTGCTGTTCATCTTCGGCAACTACGACAAGTCGAACGCCCAGGTCAACGGCATCAAGCTCACGGCGTCTATGCAGGTCGGCCGCGAGCTCTTTGGCGAGCACTGCGCCGTCTGCCACACGCTCGCCGCCGACAATGCGGTCGGTAAGACCGGACCTAACCTCGATACGTTGAAGCCGTCGGAGGCGATCGTCCTGCACACGCTCGCCCACGGCTGTCTGCAGAAGCCGACGGTAGTCGGTTCAGGCACCACGTGTCTCGGCTACGGCACGATGCCGGCTGACATCGTCGAGGGTCGCCAGGCTCAGGACATCGCCGCGTTCGTCTCGGCGATCGCCGGGCACCCCTGAGCGGCTCAGTCAAGGCGTTACTGTGTGAGCGAGTCCCCTGGGGGGCCGCCGGTGCCGCTGGAGCCAGCCGCAGGTCCGTCGCCCGTGACGGTGCCTGCGATCTTCTGAACGACTATGTCGTAGCCTTCGATGAACGTGATCAGGGTCGGTGTGCCGGTGACACTGCCAATCGCCACGGTACCGTTCGGGGCGAAAATGTCGCCGCTGATTGTGCCGTTGCCGCTACCCAACAGATTGACCGCCGTTGAGGTGGCGTCGGTAGCGTAGAAGAGTGGATAGTTGCCTGTCGCTGGCGTCGGCACACTGGAGTTACAGTTGTTGGCAGTGTACGTACTGGGTGGCTGCTGAAATCCGCACGCCGACAGATTGCCATTCTTGATGTCGTAGCTGATATCACCGCCAACAAAGGTGTCGAAGCCGGTGCTGCTGCTCGAAACAGTGATTGACCCGTTCCAGCTGCTCGGGTCCGATTTGCTGCCGCTGCCGCTCGCGCAATATATGTTGCCCGACGAGGGGCTGATGCTCCAGCCCGTGGTCAATGTAGACGCTTCCGTGCAGAACGTCGGGTAGCCCGCCAACACGCCGGTTGTGTAACACCCCGTGCCGGTGCAGGCCGGGAAGTCTTTGGTGTAGTCGATTGGATACGAGGTGGTGGCGAGTTCCGGGGCCGGGGTTTCCGACCAACCCTTGCTCGAGTGAGGCCCTGTACACGACGTGCCAGGGCCGTACTGGCCGGTCCCGAGAGTTACATTGCCGTTTGAGGAGACATTGAGATTACCGTTGGTCTGTATGTTTCCGGTGATGGTCACGTCGCCACTGGTCTTGTCGATGGTGATCCCGGCATTCGGGTTCGAGCAGTTCGAGTCGTCGGCAAACATGAAATCGCAGGCAGCGCCAGCGCCACTGCAGGACGTTGGCTGTGCTGTAAACGACGCGACTGCAGTCGCGCTGATGTTGCGCGCTCCGATCCCAAATAAGCTGGCGAAGCCGCTACCAGCTGTCACGTTAGCCGTGACCGTGACGGTGTAGTTGGTGGTGTCGATCGCCACATTGCCCGAGCTGACAGTGACGCCGTTCTGGCTATATGCCACTGCAACCGCCTTCGCGTCGGTCTGGTCGATCCCCGGCGAAGTGCACTGCGGAGCCGGGCCGTTGCCGGGAAACGCGAGGCAGTTCGCAGCGGCCAACGCGGCGGAGTCAGCTGTGACCTGCGCTTGGTGACGAGCCGTGTACCACTGCGAGATGTCGATCGCGAACGCGGCCATCGCCAAGAGCATCGACATCGCAAGAACAATGACGACGAGCGACTGCCCGCCCTCGTCGCGAATCGAAAATCGTTTGCGCTGCCTTGTCAAGACGATCATTCCCCCGGTTGCGTCTCGGTTCTCCGAGACTTACCCAAAAGCAACAGATACGGAGCGATAGCACTCCGCACGAGCACTATCGTCAGTACAGCGGCTCGCCTTTAGAGAAGGTTCCCGCCCTTCGGCTGTGAGGGCCGGTGTGAGTTGTGTCGTGAGCAGGAGCCATGCCCACAAGCGACATCCGCCCCATGCGGCCGCGTTCGGGCTGCTCGCCTACCAGTCGACCCGGCTGCGGAGCTCCCTTTCCGCTCAAACCAGATGATAATGAGAATCATTCTCATTATTACCAGGCTGGGGGTCCCCTTAGAACGCACCCCCACATCTCGCCCCGTCGGCTCGTGCTGTGGCAGCTTGGTGTTGCGATGGCCGTTCGCGGCGTAGCCGGCGGCGGCACTCAGCTCGCGCTGCCGCTGGGACTTCCGGACGCGCCCGCGCTACGCGAGCTGTCGGGTTGGGAGGCGATGCTGGCTGACTACCGCACGCTCGGGATGACGGTCACCTCGACGCCGTCGGAGGCGATCGTCCTGCACACGCTTGCCCACGGCTGTCTGCAGAAGCCGACGCTCGTCGGCTCAGGCACCACGTGTCTCGGCTACGGCACGATGCCGGGCCGACATCGTCGAGGGCCGCCAGGCACAGGACACCGCCGCGTTCGCCTCGACGATAGCCGGGCACCCCTGAGGGGCCCGGCTCGGCCGCGCTACTGCGGAGCCAGTCGTACTCGAAGGTCGCCTGGGGGGTAACGGGCGTCCCTCACCGAGCACCGTCCCGTTGGCTTGGTACACGACATCCCATCGTCCCTCAAGAAAGCTGGTGAGGGACGGAGTGCCGCCGAGGTTGCTTTTGATGACGCCGTCGGGCCGTCTCTACCGGATCAGCCGATGAGCTGGTCTGGGCTGATAACGCCGTTTACCGTCGTGGGTCCGTCGCCGGTCACATTGTTCTTGACGACTTCAATGTTCCAAGCTTCGACGAACCCCACGCTTGTACCGTTTCCTTCGACCACTACAGTCCCGCACTGGTCATAGACAACGCCGCCCACCACTGTGTTGTTGCCGTCGATGTACGTGCTCCCGTTGGCCTCATTGTTGACGGTGCAGGTCGGAAGCGTCCCCGCGGTCGTCGCGGTCGCCGCGGTCGCCGCGATCGAGATGTTCGATGTCCCATAAACGAGTGGTTGTCCCGAGCTGCTCTGGACAGTCGCCGAACCACTCAATGTGATGCATGGGCCGACGAACTCGTAGCCGGAACCCGACAGCGCGCCGACGTAGATGGCACCTGCGGTTTGGTCCAAGCCGTCACTGCACGCCGAAGGACTTACGCCGGGCGTAGTGCAGTAGACGCCAGGACCCCTGCCGCCCGCGTCGATTTGATCAGCCAACGGCGCGCTGGTATTCGTTGTCCAGTACGACGCCGTATACGTGCACGTCGGCGGGTCGCTCCAAACCTCTGGGTACGGGATGGCCTGCGGCATGGTGGTGAAGGTGGTGTTCTTCGAGTTCGGAGGGGACGGATAATCCGCGCTGCAGGGAACCCCCGTGACCGTCAAAGTCGTGTTTCCGGAATTGGCACCGTTGTAGAAGTA
>DASRZB010000513.1:0-3876 GCA_035653855.1 Acidothermaceae bacterium
TCTCGCTGGTCGCGATCCGTCTCGCGGCGCGGCCCGCAAAGGGTGCGATGACGTTCGGCTTCAAGCGTGCCGAGATCATGTCGGCGCAGTTCAACGGCGCGACGCTGCTCGTGCTCGCGCTGCTGATCATCTACGAGGGCATCACACGTCTCGTGCGCCCACCCAACGTCGGCGGCGCCCCGGTCCTCGTGGTCGCGCTCGTCGGCATCGCGGTCAACCTGGCCGTCACCTGGACACTGTCGCGGGCCAACCGGCAGTCGATGAACGTCGAGGGCGCCTTCCAGCACATCCTCACCGACCTCGCCGCGTTCGTCTTCACCGCGATCGCCGGCGTGATCATCCTCACGACCGGCTTCCATCGTGCGGACGGCATCGCGTCGCTGGTAATCGCGGCGACCATGCTCAAGGCCGCCTATGGACTGCTGCGCGACTCCGGCCGCGTCTTCCTCGAAGCCGCTCCCAAGGGGCTTGATCCCGATGCGATCGGCCGTGCCATGGTCGCCCAAGACGGCGTGCGCGAGGTCCATGACCTCCACGTCTGGGAGGTCACATCCGGATTCCCATCACTCTCCGCGCACGTGCTCGTCGGCACCCACAACGACTGCCATGCGGTCCGGCGCGAGCTCGAGCGGATGCTGCGCGACAAGTTCGACCTCGAGCACACCACCCTCCAAGTCGACCACGCCGCCGAGCAGCTGCTAAGCATCGACCCCGCCGCGCCAGCGCGCGTTTAGGCATCCGATGCCGACGTTAGCCGTCTGCCGGTGCTCGTGGGACTGACCGATCCGGCGAGGAGCGGCCGACGATTCCCGGACACGACGTTCGGGCCTACGGCTTGTTGGTGTAGTAGTCGGCGTTGATCTTGGTGTAGTGCTCCCACTCGGCGGGGAGCTGGTCTTCGGCGAAGATCGCGTCGACCGGGCATGCCTCGACGCAGGCGTCGCAGTCGATGCACTCGTCGGCGTCGATATAGAGCATCACGACGTCGGCGTAGCCGGGCTCCTCGGGGGTCGGGTGGATGCAGTCGACGGGGTAGACCTAGACCGCACGGGTTGTCTTTGACATCGATGCACGGCTCGGCGATCACGTAGGTCATGGCTCATGTGCTCCGATCGGCGCCTACGAGGACGGTCGACACGGCCGAGCCGCAGCAGCTACAACGACCGCCGCCACAGCATTGGCAGGCCGGGACGTCGCTCGCTGGCGCGGGGTGCTCCGGTATTGGCTCGTTCGACCCCGGCGCGGCCGTACCGCGGTCAAGCGGGATAGCGAGGACGGGACATTGGACGCGCGACTCGACCCAGCCCCCGACGTCAGCCCGTAGTCGTGCACGTTCGCGGCGTTGCTTCGCGGCGATCACCAGCAGGTCCGCGGGAAGCTGTGCTGCGACCGTGGCGATCGCCTGCGCTGGCTCGCCGTGTATCGCGTCGGGCGACTCGCGCCAACGCTCCCGATCACCCCCCGCCTCGACGACCCGTACAGGAGCGCCGTGCTACTCGATGCCGTTGTTCCAGGCGATCCTGCGAGCACGCCACGCGACCGTCGCGGCCGCCGCACTCGCAAGCGCGTTCGGCGCCGAGCTGGACCATCGTCCATGTCGTCCCGGCGGTCGGCGATGAGGACGATCCGGGCTGCGGTGCTGGCGACAAGCGGCTCCGCCGCCGCGCAGGATGCGGCCGCGGTCCGTGGTCATGCCCACGGGCTCAGTAGGAACGCCAGGTCGGCGACGAACAGCAGGATCGTGAGGTCGTTGAGCAGCGGGGTGCCCGAAAAGTCGGGAGCGAGCTGGACGATCCCCCCAGAGCGCGAACGCGGTCACGAGGATCGAACGCGTCGCCAGTTCGCCGCGGTCTTGCTGGTGCGCGAGCGCGTAGGCGAGATAGGCGGACGCCGCGAGAAACAGCGTCACGGCCTCGACGGTGCGCAGGTCAGACACGACGGCGTTCGCGACGCGAGCACCGACCGCGAGCAGCCCGGCGACGACGCTCGCAGCGACGAGCGCGGCGGCGAGCCGTCCGAGTGCCGGTCGGCGGGCGAGCGGCTTGGCGCTTGTCGTCACGCTGGTAGTCTCGACCTTCGACCTGGGTTGAAGTCAGACGCGATGACCAACGCGCCGGCGCATCTCACTATGGCGAGGTCGCGCGCCGGGCGGGGATGCGCGCTTCGCGGATCCGCTACTACGAGGCGCACGGCATCCTTCCGCAGCCCGAGCGCGTCTCGGGCATGCGCCGCTACAGCCCGGACACGTGCGCCGCCTCACGATCATCGACATCAGCCAGCGCGTCGGCTTCACGCTCGACGAGATTCGCCAAATCCTCGGACCCGGCACGCGGCCGGCTCACGACCGTATCCGCACGCTCGCGATCGACAAGCTCCCGGAAATCGAGGATCTCATCCAACGCGCCCTGGCGATCCGCCAACTGCTCGTCACGTGCGCGATCTGCGAATGCGACTCGCTCGACGAATGCAGCCTCTTCGACGACACCACCGTCCGGCTGGGCCAGCGCACTACGAGCAGCCAAGCCCCAACCGCGCTCGCGCCCGGTTGAACATCGCGAACGGACTGGGCAGGAGGGCGTATCGGGCTCGCCGCAACATCTGCGCATACGTTCATACTATGATGTGAGTATGGGACATGGCGTCGAGCCCGACCTCGCGTTCGTGTCGGCGGAGACCGCGCGGTCGGTCGCGGAGACGATGCAGGCGCTCGCGACGCCGAGCCGTGTGCGCATCCTCAGCCGCCTCGCAGCCGGCCCATGCTCGGTCGGGGATCTCGCGAACGACGTCGCGATGGGGCAGTCAGCAGTCTCCCAGCAGCTGCGTGTTCTGCGCCATCTTGGGTTGGTCGTTGGCGTGCGCGACGGCCGCAGCGTCATCTATGCGCTCCACGATGACCACGTTCGCGCCCTGCTCACCGAAGCCGTCTCACACACCGAGCATCTGCGCCTCGGCCTAGCAGCGAGCCCGGCCGACCAGGTCGTGCGCGCGTGAGCGCCACCACGCCGGCTCTGTTTGCAGCCGCTGCGGGGGTGGGCTTCGGCCACGCGATCCTGCCCGACCACTGGGTGCCGCTCGCGGTGCTTGGCCGCTCGCGCCGCTATCCGCTGTCGAAGGTCGCGCGGCTCTCGGGACTCGCCGGGGTCACGCACGTGCTGCTCTCGCTCGTGCTCGGCGGCGTGATCATCCTCGTTGGATTGCAGTTCCGCTCGACCATCCAGAGCGCACAGGACACGATCATCGGCGCCATCCTGATCGCAACCGGGCTCGGCTTCGCCGTGTTCGAGCTCACCGGTCACGGACACGCCCACGACGGCGGTCATGGCCATAGCCACGGCGACAGCCACGACGACGACGAACATGCCCACAGCCAACGCCACGGCCACAGCGACCACGAGCATGCGGCTCCCGGCCATCCCCACGAGCATCACGATCACCCCGAGGAGCGGCGCGGGATTCGGGGCCTCGCCGCGGTCATGGTTCCATTCGGCGCAGCGGCCTCGCCGGACCTCACGATCTTGCCCGTCTTCCTCGCCGCCACCGCTGTCGGTGCGGGAACCGCGATCGGCTCGCTCGTCATCTTCGGCGCCGTGACGATCACGACCATCGTCGGCCTGACCCTCGCGGCCGCTCGAGGCGGATACCAGATCCGCGGCCGATGGCTCGATCGCTGGGGCAACACCATCACCGCGATCACGCTCATCGTCATCGGAGCCCTCGTTCTCACCGGCACCATCTAGCTCGACTTTGGCACTTTTGAGCCCGTGAGCTGAGCTGCGGCGGGCGTCTGGACGGGGCCGAGGCGACCCGTCGGCGTTGGTCGTCTTGGAGGTGTTGGGAGGAGCACCGGCGGTGGCCTCGAAGCGTGGGCTGTCCATA
>DASRZB010000514.1:0-4337 GCA_035653855.1 Acidothermaceae bacterium
AGCCCGGCGCTCGTCAGCAGTTCGCCGAGACGAAGCCGCCGATCTTCCGATTCGTGCGTCGGGTTAGGTGTTGAAGGGGTCAGTTTGGACTCGTTGGGCCGCGAGAACCCTCTTGACATCGGCTCGCGCACCCGTTCAGCAACACCCCCTTAGCGGGATCGCTCGGGTGAAAACAGTATGAATCTCCGAACCGCCCGGACCCGAGAGTGCCGGAAACCCGATCCGTCGTCATTACGCTGCGGCCTCATCCACGAATACAACGTCGCCGCATGAAGCCGAATTTGCGCACCCTTCACGCTCGACAGGGTTCAAGGGGGAAGATCGCTACGCGCGTCTGGAAGAAGCAGAAGCGAGGACTGGCCCACCTGAGCTTCGCAAGCGCGGGCCACGCTCCTACCTGACGACCAGGAGCCCCGCGAAGGGCTTAACCAAGCCGTTTTCTGAGAATGGGATAGAGAACGCCGAAGGCGGAGAAGAGACATCGTCCGTTTCTCCACCTTCGACGGTAGCTGTGTGGCTACTTGCCTGTGTTGGTGTATTGGATGCAGTCGCCCTGGTTTTGGAAGGTGCTCCCATCCGCGCGGTGGAGCATCGACCAGCCACCGTCCTTGCAGTCGCTCTTCGAGGTCGCGACGGCGTAGGGCTCGAAGTCGTAAACGGTTCCGTTGAAGTTGAACAGGTCGGTTTCGACGTTGTAGCCGGGGTTGTTCGATCCGATGTTCACACCGAATCCGGCGACGAGCGCGTTCGGGCAGATGCTCGTGATCTGCGCGAGCGTGTAGCTGGCCGGCCCACCCGGGGTGCCGACGATCACCCCGTTTTGGCAGGTCACGGTCCGCGTCGACCAGAACAGGCCGGATGCGACATCCCACGGCTGCCAGGTGTTGTTCAGAACAGGTCCCTGGGCGGGGTTCTGGTAGGGCTCAAAGACGAGCGTCGTGAACCCGGTCGTGCCGTTCAACAAGGTGATGAGCTGGTACGAAGGATCTGCGATCGGCCCTGGCGGAGTGACCTGCTTTGTGTAGTAGCTCAACTCGTTGACCGTCGACAACGGCGTGTTGGCGGCATGCAGGAACTGTGCCTTCGAGGTCGTCGTCAGATCAGTCGTCAGTTGCAGCGCTCCGGCGCCGCTGGGCGCCGTCGAATCGACGACGAAGTTGACTTGGCCACCCGGCCTGGTATCGGCAGTCGACCAGCCCTGCGTGTCGGTCGGCGTGACAACGATGGTGGCGTCCGCCATCGCTCCGGCGACTCCCAGCAAGAGGCTAGTCACCGCAACAAAGCCGACAATGAAAAGCTTCAAGTTCTCTCCCTCTGACTCGTTCCTCCGTCCTGACGTGCGGCACGGCCGGGGCAGCATAGAGCGGATTGATCTACCCCGGTTTTCGTGGAGTCGAGTTGCTGGAGTCGGCCGGCGTTGGCGGGGTTGCTGTTCATCATTCAGCGTAAGCGTGTTGGGCTTCGGCTTCGGAGGGTGTGAGCATGCCTAGGGCTGAGTGTCGGCGACGGGTGTTGTGGAAGTGCTCGATGTAATCGCGGATGGCGCTGGCGAGCTCGATCCGGGTCTTCCAGCGGCGGCGGTTGAGGAACTCGACCTGCCCCCGGCCCCAGAAGCTCTCGACGACGGCGTTGTCGTAGGGCGAGCCGATCGCTCCCATCGACGGAGCGAGGTCGGCGTCTCGGACTTTGCGGCTGAACGCCCAGGACGTGAATTTTGCACGCCGCGGTCGGAATGAATCACGAGACCGTCGCCGTGCTTGCGGCACTGGGTTGCCATCCCGAGCGCGTTGAGGACGAGCAGCGTCGTCTGTGTGCTGTCGATCGACCAGTCGACGACGAAGCGGGAGAACGCGTCGAGGACGACGCAGCAGTAGACCTTGCCCTCGCGGGTGGGGTGCTCGGTGATGTCGGTCATCCGTAACTCGTTCGGTCGGTCGTGACGGAAAGAGCGCCGCACGAGGTCGAGCGAGGTGACGTTCGCGACGCGTGCGCCCTTCGGCAGCCACCGTGTCGGCAGGCCCTTGATGCCGAGCTCGCGCATGATCGACTCGACCGCGTTGTGGCCGACGACGATCTCTCGGCCGTGGCGCAGCTCCGCTGTCACCCGCAACGCTCCGTAGGTACCGACGGATGCTTTGTGGACGTCGGCTGTGCGGTTGTTGCGGAGTGGTGCGCGTTCGCCGAGGCAGTTGGCGGTCGCCCGGTTGATGCGGCAGCTCGGAATCGTGGTGCTGACGGCCGTCGCAGTGGGCTACGCACGACGGTGCGTGATCCGAAGCGGCCCTCGGCACCCGACCTCGTCGACCGCGCCTTCGCACGGGCGGAGCCTAACCGGCTCTGGGTCTGCGACCTCAACTACATCCAGACCGGCCAGGGCTTCCTCTTCCTCGACGCGCTCGGGATGGCCCTCACGGCTCGCGGCGGTGACGCCGCCGGCGTCGTGGCGCATTCACACCACGGCTCGCAAATACACCAGCTTGGTCTACGGCGCCTACGCAAAGCAATCCGGCATCGACCTCTCGATGGGCTCGATCGGCGACCCCTGGGACAACGCACTCGCCGAGAGGCGCGCTCGACCGGCTTGAGCCGCCGGTCGCCGAACCCACGGCCGGCCGGGTGTACGACCCGGCGGGCCATGTCCTCATTCTTCCTCCCCGGCGGCACGTACGAGACGCGGCGCTGTCCCGGACACGCCCCCGCCGCCGGGGCATGCATCCAGGTCGACGCCGCGACTACAGGTGATGCGTGTCGGTCCGGCGTCGTTCCCGGGATCGGTGGAGGCGTGCGCCTTCCTCATCCAGGTCGCACCGCCCGTTCCCGTGCTGCCATAACGGCGGCGACCGCAGCGAGCCGTTCTCAGCGCACGGTCAAGGAGGAGTCGACAATCGGCGCTCCGAGACGCGCGTGGTTCGCACCGAGCGGCCACACCCGCCACCGGTAGCGCCCAGCTGGCAGGGAGCCGGCAGGCACCCGGAGACGCGGTAGATCCGTCTTCGCCGCGTACGCGACTCGCCGGCCGCGACTGAACTCGGCCGAGTAGCCATACGCGCCCGCCGCTGTCACCCAGACGAAGTCCGGAAGGGAGCGTTTCGGGGGCCTCGGCGGGGGATGCGCGCCCTCCGACGCGGCGACCGCGGTCGTCGCCAAGGACGCGCTCGGTGAGGAGCCGCCGACGTGTGACACGACCAGCACGCCCACCGCCACGCCGACCCCGACGACGACTCCGGCTGCGAGCGCACCGAGGATCGGCAGGACACGCCGAGACGCTTTGGCGGGCTCTTCATACTCGGTGGGCACGACCAACTGCAGGTGCTGGGCCTGGATCCCGTCCGACTGGATCCCGTCCGACCGCCGCACTCGCTCGACGCGCGCAGCGGCCGCCGCTTGGGCTCGCGTGGCCGCGATGCGTTCGCGCAGCAGGTCCTCGAAGAGAGCAGGCTGGGAGAGCACTCGGCGCGCATGCTCGGCCGCCACTGTCCTCTCCTGGGTGCTGAAGGACTTGCCGAACTCAGTCGCGCCGACAAGACTGGCGGGCGATGACTCCGCGCGCACTCGCTCCGCTGCTGTCGCGCCGCCGGAAGGCCCGCGATGGTGCGACCGTGCTCGTAACCGGCGCGGCCGGTTGCATCGGTGAGGTGCTGCGACGGGAGCTCGCGCAACGTCACGGGTTGCGCTTGCTCGACGCGCGACCGTCGAGCAGCGCAGGCATTCACCGCGGCGACATGCGTCGCCTCGACGACGTCGCCTGGGCGTTCGACGGGATCGAGACCGTCATCGACCTCGCCGCCAACTCCGATCAGCACGCGTCGTGGGAGCAGGTGCGCCGTAACAACCTCGAAGCGTGCGCCAACACGCTCGAGGCCGCGCGCCGTGCCGGCGTGCGCCGCGTGATCGTCGCGAGCTCGAACCACGTCACCGGGCTATACGAGCGTGACGATCCGTATGCGGTGATCGTCGCGGGTAAGTACGGCGAGCTCGATTCCGGCACGCTTCGCCGCATCGACCGAACATGGCCGATCAGGCCCGACGGGTTCTACGGCGTTGGGAAAGCGATGGCCGAGGCTGCTGGTCGCTATTACGCCGACGAGCATGGGCTGTCGGTCATCTGCCTCCGCATCGGCACCGTCAACCGCGCGAACCGGCCGACGTCACCGCGGGCGTTCGCCACCCTCCTTACACACCGCGACCTTACGCATCTCGTCGAGCAGTGCCTAAACGCGCCTGCCTCCGTGCGTTACGCGATCTACTACGGCGTTTCCGCCAACACCTGGCGTTTCTGGGACACCGGCGACGCGCGCGCCGAAATCGGCTACGAGCCGCGCGATGACGCCGAGGAG
>DASRZB010000515.1:0-5960 GCA_035653855.1 Acidothermaceae bacterium
AGGCCTCCGCAGCTTTCGCGCCGGCGAGCCCGCCACCGACGATCATGAATGTGTCGGAGGTAACCACGGCGCCGCTACTCCTCGCTACTCGTCCTATTGCCGAGCCAATCGAGTAGCTCGGGCATCGTGGAGGTCAACCGCTGAAGCTCTTCACCACCGTCACAGCGGCACAACGAGACGGTGACCCACCCCTCGCCCCGCGACACTACGCGCCAGGTCGCACCGAACCTTTGCCAGCGCTCAAGGACTTCGATCGGTCCTGGCTCGAACACGACGGCGTCGGCATCGGCAGGCTTGCCCGGTTCCGCGGATGTGGTCACCCGCTCATGATGCTCGCCGTTCACCTAAAGGCAACCTACTTGCCACCTGTTGGCCCAGTCGGGGGATTGCCCTACGGAATCCGTCGCCATACCATTCACCTGGGCTTCAGCGCTAGAAGCCCTTTCGCGCCTCAATTCCCCGGGTACCAGCGAAGGCGGCGAACCACCACGTGGCCACAGTCCCGATCAGTGCACAACCGAATCCGTCGGCACCATTCAACGCGTGGCAGCGGGCGACCGCGGCGTTGCGCGAGGCAGAACACCGCGGGGCCACGCACGGCGAAGTTGTCCCGCTCGCCGAGCAAGTAATCCGCACCCGGAATGCCCTCGTGCTGGATCGGCTCGAGGCTGGTTGGCAGCCTCACGACGACGTACTACAGCACCTGATCTCCGATGAAGAGCTGCTGCGCGAAAGGGACGACAGCAGCTACCAGGAAATCACTGCGAGCACCACGTAGCAGCTCCCGGTCCCTACGACCACGCACCGTCGCCTTCCACCGCCCGGTAGTACGGTGCCGCTTAATGGAGCTGGCGTCTGCGGTGCAGCACTCGCGGATCTCGACATTCCGCTCGGGATCCTTCGTGGCGTCGTGTTACTGGCCAGGTGTGCCGGACTGGTTGGCCAACTGGCCGAGGAGATGCGGCGACCAATCGCTGGCGAGATCTTTAAAGATGTCGAAACACATGCTCGCTACGTCCCGCCTGCGTAGCTGCACCGCTGTCTGCGCTATTTGATTGAACCCGCGGTCAGACGCACAAACGCAATCAGGTAAGCGGCGGTCACGATCGCGATGGTCTTCCAGGTCGGACGCTGCTCCCCTGCGCGCTTTCTTCTGCGGGCCAGCGGCGTGTCGCGCGCGACCGGTGGCGTAGCGATGGCCGACATCTATTCGACCTCCGACTTCCACCGGCTGAACCGCAAGAACAAACCGACGATGACGATGATGAGTCCGAAGTTCACGACCGACATCGCCGCCGATTCCCCCAGGTCGGAGCCCTTGAGGATGTACATGTAAACCGTTGTCGTCGTCGTGGTGTAACCGGGTTGGCCGTGGGTCATCGCCCAGATGATCGGGAACGAGTTGAACACGTTCATCACGTTGATCAGCGTCGCAACGGTCAATGCGGGCCGCAGCAGCGGAATGGTGATCGAGCGAGACTGACCGGCAGGCATCGTCGTGTCAGTCGGCCACTCCGACGCAACGGGCGCGCGGGTGCACGACGCGGTCATCGCCGGCGCCCGCATGGTCACGCACATCTTCAATGCGCAACGCGGCTTCGATCATCGCGAACCCGGTGTCGCGGGCCAGGCACTGTACGAAGAGGCAGTGACCATCGGGCTGATCGCCGACTTCGAACATGTCTCGCCTGAAGCGTGCGCCATCACATTGAATGCAGCACCGGGCCGCGTCGCCCTAGTCACAGACGCAGTGGCTGCGGCCGGTATGCCGCCCGGCATCTACGAACTCGGCGGCCAGCAGATCGCGGTGTCTGTTGACGAACCGGTAGCGCGCAATCTCGACGGGACGGTGGCGGGCGCCGCTACCTTCCTCGATCACGCGGTGCGCAATCTCGTCGGCTTCGGTCGCGACATTGCCGAGGTACTCATCGCCGCCTCGACGGTGCCTGCCGACGCGCTGAATCGTCCCGACCTCGGCCGTCTTGCACCCGGCGCGCACGCCGACATCGTGTGGTGGAGTGATGATCTGCGGCCGGTTCGTGCGTGGGTCGGCGGCGTGGAGATCGATGACAACAAGGTCACCGCATCCGCCGTGTAGGGATTAGCGACCACACGCGTATCCCTGCTCGCCCCTTGCATTTGCGGCCGCCTTCAGCCAGTAACCGTCGCGCGCTACCGCGCTGACTCGACCGAGCGCCCAGCCGCCAACAGTGGCGATGTCGTGGCCGCGTCGGCCAAGCTCCGCGATGGTGGCGGCACCGTAGCGATCCTCGATGACGACACGTCCGGGCTCGGCGATTCGGGGGTAGAAGGAGCTGCGCATGTGAAGTGAGTGGAAGTCCGGCGAGTCGATCGACCGCTGGAGGTTGGCCTGTGCTCCGTGGACGACGTTGAGAAAGAAGTGCAAGGACCACTGGTCCTGCATGTCACCGCCCGGGGTTCCAAACGCGAGGTACGGCTTGCCGTTGCGGAGCGCGATCGACGGAGACAGGGTGGTCCGCGGCCGCGCGCCGGGCCGCAAGCTGTCTGGCAGCCCGTCCTCGAGCCAGAACATCTGGCCCCGATTGTTAAGGCAGAACCCCAAGCTCGGGATGGTCGGCGAACTTTGTAGCCAGCCACCGCTGGGCGTCGCGGAAATCATCAGACCTGCGCGGTCGACGACGTCGAGATGGCAGGTGTCGCCGTCGGTCGCGGTTGTTGGCTCGCCCACGCCGGCCGATGAACCTGTTGGGTCCACGGATGCGATTTCCGATTTCTGCGCTGCGGGAGACCGACCACCTGGAGATCCAGGTCGCTGATCGTAACTTGCCTGCGTGCCAATCAGTTTCGCGCGGTCGCGGTTGTAAACGGGTGCGAGCAGTTCGGTCACGGGCACGTCGGTGAATCGCGGGTCGCCGTACCACGCCTCGCGATCGGCGAACGCGAGCTTGCTGGCCTCGACGATCGTATGCACCCAGTCTGCGGACAGATGTTCAGTGCTCGCGAGATCGGTGTGATCCAACAGCGCGAGCTGCTGCAGAAAGACGGGACCCTGGCACCAAGGGCCGGGCTTGCACACCGTGTACTCGCCGTAGTCGAACGTGACCGCGCTTTCGACCGAAGGCTCCCATGCGGCCATGTCGTTCGCGGTGAGCAACCCGCGGTGAGTGCGGCCTGAGGTGTCGAATATGTCGGTGCCGGCACAGAACCGTTCGATTTCCTCGGCGACGAACCCGCGGTACCACGCGTCTCGCGCTGCTTCGAACTGAGCGGCACGGTCCGACGTCCGCGCTTCGGCCTGTTCGACGATCCGCCGATAGGTCGTCGCAATCGCTGGACGGCGAAAGCGCTCGCCTGCCTGCGGTACTTGATCGCCTGGCAACCACGTCGCGGCAGATGTTGACCAGTGACGACGGAAGAGTTCGGCTACTGAGTTGATCGTGGTGACGACATTGGCCAGCAGCGGATGGCCGTTTTCGGCGAGGGAGACGGCAGGCTCCATGATGTCGCGCAGGCTCCAGCTGCCATAGCGTTCGACCAGGAGCATCCAGGCTCCGAATGCACCGGGTACGACCGCGGGCAGCAAGCCTGTCCCCGGAACGATGTCGAGACCTAGGTCAGCGAAGTGTGCGGTGGTGGCTGCTTGGGGTGCGACGCCCTGACCGCAAATTACGTCGACCTGCGTGGCGCCGTCGACCGACACCATGATCGGAACTTCTCCCCCTGGGCCGTTCAGATGCGGTTCGACGATCTGCAACACGAACGCCGTAGCCGCAGCCGCATCAGCCGCGTTGCCGCCGCGCTCCAGGACAGACATGCCGGTGGCTGACGCCAGCCAGTGCGTACTCGCAACCATGCCGAAGTCGCCGACAAGTTCGGGCCGCGTCGTCATCATGGGAAGCTCCGATCGGTGCCGATGGCCGGTTCCACCGCCTCCTCAAAGCAACGCGCAACTTCATCGCGCTGCACGCCTGCTACGAGCAACAGCCGAAGAAGGATCCGTGCTTTCGTGGCACTGAGTCCGACCGCTGATATCAGTCCACGTGCGAGGAGATCGGTTTCCGAGCCGGCGTATCCATAGCTGTGACGTAGCACTTCGCCGCCCGCCGTGCGTGAAGCAAGCACCGTCGGGAGCTGCCCCGCGACGCGTTCGATGGCCGGGACCAGCCAGCTCGGAACATGCCCACCACCGAACGCGGCAACGACGAGCCCGTCATACCCGAGTTCGGCCACTGCACCGATCAGCGCGTCATCGTCGTCAAAACCGACTGTCACTAGCGCGACCCGGGCATCTTGGGCGTCGCGTGGGACGTCGATCGTGATCCGCCCGACAGGCATCCTGAGCACGCGCACCCGACCTTCGGTCAGATAGCCGACCGGTCCGACGAGCGGTGAGGCAAACGCTGCAGTAGAGCTCGTGTGCATCTTGCGTACGTCCGTGGCGCTGTGAATCTCGTCGTTCAGGACAACGAGAACGCCTAAGCTGCGGGCGTCGGGAGAAGCTGCCACGCGCACGGCAGCCATCAGGTTCGCCGGACCGTCTGCACTGAGCGCATCCGAGCTGCGCATCGCGGCGGTGAAGACAACGGGCTCGTCGAACGACGTTAGTAGCTCGAACGCATAAGCGGTTTCCTCGAGCGTGTCTGTTCCTTGCGTCACGACTACGCCTTGCGTACCGGAGAGGATCGCTTGAGCAATCTGGTCGCGGAGTTCGAACAAGTGGTGAAGGCGCAGATCGCCCGAAGGCACCATGGCCACCGTGAATACCTCGACGTCGGCGACCGCCGTGACTCCTGGCACGGTGTTGAGCAACTCGGCTCCGCTCAGACCTACGACCGCGGCGCCTCCGGGCTCAGCAGAACTCGCGATCGTTCCCCCGAGTGCGAAGACGGCCACGTTGGTCAACACAATCGGCCGCCCATCAGCAAGGCCCAAGCCTTCTGCCCTGCTCGTCGTTGTGTGTAGCCCCTGCGGGTTCGAACCCTCGCTACCGCCTTGATAGTGCCACGTCAGCTGAGCCCGTCGCTCGGTCAGGTCAACGGGAACGAGGTGTGACGGTCGTCACGCCGCGCCCGGCCCACAGAGGGCGACCGAGGTTGCCCCGGCTCCGGAACGGCTAAACGCGTGATCTTCGAATAACGCGAAAATGCTCACGTATTAACGTGGGGAGCACAACGATTTCATGTCGGTGAAACACCATGTCCCTTGATGACTCGATAGCATCGTCATTGTTCGCGAAATCGACAGAACCGAAATCGAGAAGCACTGCTGGAGGATCTTTCATGATCGAAACGACCGTGTTGTGTCATGTCGATGTGTCGCGTTTGCGACGCTTGGGCGTGGCGCCGGCCGCATCGACCGAGTGCCCGACTGTACTCGTCTACGCCGCTGGTGCTGCGTTCCTGAACTAGCGCCCAACTCACGCCTGGAGCGAACGATCCACGCGTGATCAGCGCCACAATCCTCGGCCGCTAATTCAGCCGCCGCACGTCCAAATGATCAATACCCGCCGGGCATTCTATTGCCAATCTCGCCGGTGCCGTTGCGCCAATTTCTAAGGACAAGTCCGTGAGTCTGACCACGCTAATTAGGCCGACCGCGCCGCCGCAATTGCAGCCGCAGCAATACCTGCCTGCACCGCCTACCGATGGCGAGCGCGACCTCTATCTCGGTCCTCAGCACCGCTGGGTGGCGCCGATTTCGTTCGTCGGCTACATCCTGATCGTGCTGAGCGTCACGCTCTTCGTGGTGCAGCGGCTATGGGTTGCCTTTCTCCTCGTACCGCTGCTGATCAGCACCCTTGGCACGACCGTGTCAGTCGTCACCTCGTCGCGCCGCCGCCGGGTCTCGCTGGAGAGTCACCGAGACCTCGTCGACAACTGGATGCCGGACGCGCTGCCCAGCGCCGACGTCTTCCTGCCGTCGGCGGGTGAGGATCTCGACATCCTTCGCAACACCTACTACCACGTCTCGCGGCTCGA
>DASRZB010000516.1:0-3963 GCA_035653855.1 Acidothermaceae bacterium
GCCACATGATCGCTGTCCGTAACGAACGGTCACGGGGTCGCATGGGCCGGAGACAGGCAGTTGCACGCCCCGAACGCACGCGAGCAAACGTGGCCGTGCATGCTTGGGCGTGTGGATACCGGACGCAAGCGCGAGCTCGAAGACAAGGTTCTCGGCGGGCAGCGACTGACCTATGACGACGGCGTCGCGTTGTACGCGAGCGACGATCTGGCGTGGCTTGGCGAGCTCGCCCACTACGTGCGCACTCAGAAGAACGGCGACCGCACCTACTTCAACGTGAACCGGCACCTGAACCTGACCAACGTCTGCGCGGCGTCGTGTGCGTACTGCAGTTTCCAGCGCAAGCCCGGCGAGACCGACGCCTACACGATGCGCATCGAACAAGCCGTCGAGCTCGCCAAGCAGATGGAGCCGGAGGGCATCACCGAGCTGCATATCGTGAACGGCCTGCACCCGACCTTGCCATGGCGCTACTACCCGCGCTCGCTGAAGGCACTGAAGGAAGCATTGCCGAACGTCGCACTGAAGGCCTTTACCGCGACCGAGATCCACTGGTTCGAAGAGATCTCAGGGCTGACGGCCGACGAGATCCTCGACGAACTGATCGACGCGGGCCTTGAGTCACTGACCGGCGGTGGGGCCGAGATCTTCGACTGGGAAGTTCGGCAGAAGATCGTCGACCACAAGACCCATTGGGAAGACTGGTCGCGCATTCACCGGCTGGCCCATTCGAAGGGGCTGAAGACGCCCTGCACGATGCTGTACGGGCACATCGAAGAGCCGCGGCACCGCGTCGATCACGTCCTGCGCTTGCGCGAGCTGCAAGACGAGACCGGTGGTTTCGTCGTGTTCATTCCGTTGCGGTTCCAGCACGACGCAAGCGGCGACCCCCGCAACCGGCTCATGACCCAACCGATGGCGACCGGTGCCGAGGCGCTGAAGACGTTCGCTGTCTCGCGATTGCTGTTCGACAACGTGCCGCACGTCAAGGCGTTCTGGGTGATGCACGGACTCACGACCTCGCAGCTCGCGCTGTCGCATGGTGCCGACGACCTTGACGGCTCGGTCGTCGAGTACAAGATCACGCACGACGCCGACCACTTCGGAACACCGAACACCATGCACCGCGACGACCTGCTCGACCTCATTCGCGACGCCGGCTTCACCCCCGTCGAGCGCGATACGCGGTACAACGTGATCCGCGTTTTCGACGGTCCTGACACTGGCCGGCGTGACGTCCCGCAACCCATGCCGGTCTGACGTGTCGGACGTCAACACGAATGACGCGGACGGCGATCAGTCGGCGCCGCGCCGTCCGCATGCGATCTTGCGCTACACGACCTTGCGGCTGGCGCTCTTCGTCCTCGCGCTGGTCGTGTTGTGGCTGGTGCGAATCAGGGACGGCGTGCTGCTGGTGGCGATCGCGCTCGTGCTCTCTGGTCTTGCGAGCTTCGTCCTGCTGGCCGGCCAGCGCGACGCGATGTCGGCACAACTCCACGAAGCAGCGCAGCGGCGCCGGGTCAAGGCGCACTTGCGGGCGGCGCGCGAGGACGTCCCCGATGAAGCGGACGTATGACAGTCCCCAGGCCCAGGGTCGGCCACATCCAGTTCCTCAACTGCCTGCCGTTGTACTGGGGGTTGGTCCACTCGGGTGCGTTGCTCGACGTCGACCTGCGCCGCGATACCCCGGATCGCCTCAGTGACCGCCTCGTTGCCGGCGAACTCGACATCGCGCCGATCAGCGTCGTCGAGTACTTGCGCCATGCCGACGAGCTGACGGTGCTCCCCGACCTGGCAGTCGGTTCGGACGGCCCGGTGATGTCGTGCGTGCTAGTCAGCCAGCTACCGCTCGATCAGTTGGACGGCGAGTTGGTGTCGCTGGGCTCGACTAGCCGGACGACGATCGAGCTGGCGAAGATGCTGCTCGAGGAGCGGATCGGCGTCCGCCCTCGTTACCTGACCTGCCCACCGGATCTGCCCGCGATGATGCTCGAAGGACCCGCAGCGGTGCTGATCGGTGATGCGGCCCTTCGGGCCACCCTGCACGATGGACCCCGCTTGCACCTCGACGTGCATGACATGGGCGAGGCCTGGCGCGACTGGACGGGACTGCCGATGGTTTTCGCGGTGTGGGCGGCCCGCCGTGACTTCGCGACCAATCACCCCGGGCTTGTCAAGGACGTGCACGACGCCTTCGTCCGGTCCCGCGAGATCTCACTCGCCCGGGTGGACGAAGTGGCGCAGTCGGCCGCGCGGTGGGAGGACTTCGAAGCGCCCGCGCTTGTGCGCTACTTCCAGACGCTCGACTTTTCGCTCGGCGAAAGGCAGCTCGCGGGCCTCGCCGAGTTCGCCCGCCGAGTCGGCCCGCGCATCGGGCTAGCCCGGTTTGAGCAGCCGACGTTCGCTGACGTCTGACTCGTTCGACTACCCGTCCGGGTCGTCAGACCGTCCATAGTGATCAACCTGCGCGTTTCGCCGGTCGCCCGGTTGTGATTGCTGTCACGATCGACCGCATGGCTGCGCCCATCCCCGCTCCGCGCGTCGATCAGGGCCGCGTATCGGACGTCGTTCCACGCCCCCAGGCATCGAGCACTGAGACATACCGGGTGGTGGTCGCCGACGACGCGGTCGGCATGCGTGAACTGATGCACACGCTGTTGTCACTCGAGCCCGACTTCGAGGTTGTTGGGCAGGCTCGCGACGGGTTCGAGGCCGTCGAGCTCGTCGCCGAGCTACAGCCCGATCTGGTGGTTATCGATATCTCGATGCCGGTGATGGACGGTCTTGAAGCGATCGAGCGCATCCGGGTCATCTCGCCCGCGACGCGGGTCGCGGTGCTCTCGGGCGAGCGGCGCCCGTCGCCCACCGGTGCGGACACCGACATCGAGAAGGGGACGCCGAACGAGGTGGTGGTCGCCACGCTGCGAACCCTTTGCCAGGCGGCCCCCCAGGCAGGCGTCTGCTAGGCGATCGCCGTCCGACTAAGCTCTTGCGCGTGGCTGACCTGCGCATGCTGCTTGATCGTGCTGCTGATGGCGGCCGCCTATCGGCGTCCGATGCACTCGAGCTCTACACGGGGGCCCCGCTGCACGCGCTCGGCCGCGCGGCCGACGGCGCCCGCCGCCGGCGGTTCGCTGACACTGCCGAGATCGCGACCTACCTGATCGACCGGAACATCAACTACACCAATGCCTGCGTCACGGCCTGCAAGTTCTGCGCGTTCTACCGGGCGCCCAAGCACGCCGAAGCCTGGACCCATCCGCTCGAGGAGATCCTGCGCCGCTGTGGCGAGGCGGTCGAGCTCGGAGCGACACAGATCATGCTGCAGGGCGGCCATAATCCCGACCTCGGCATCGAGTGGTACGAGCAGACCTTCTCGGCGGTGCGCGCCGCGTATCCGTCGCTTGCGCTGCACTCCTTAGGCGGCTCCGAGGTCGTGCACATCGCGCGGGTCTCTGGTCTTACGTTCACCGAGGTGATCACGCGGTTGCACGCGGCCGGTCTCGACTCGTTCGCGGGCGCCGGAGCGGAGATCTTGACCGAGCGGCCACGGCACGAGATTGCTCCTTTGAAAGAGACGGGCGCGGTCTGGCTCGAAGTGATGGAGACCGCGCACAGGCTGGGTGTGCAGTCGACGGCGACGTTCATGATGGGCACCGGCGAGACCAATGCCGAGCGCATCGAGCACCTGCGGATGATCCGCGACGTGCAGGATCGAACGGGCGGGTTCAGGTCCTTCATCCCGTGGACTTACCAGCCGGAGAACAACCACCTGCGCGGGCGCACGCTGGCCACTCCGCTGGAATACCTGCGCCTGCTGGCCGTGGCGCGGCTCTTCTTCGACAACATCGCCCACCTGCAGGTGTCACAGCTCACCCTCGGCAAGGAGGTCGGCCAGCTCGGGTTGCACTACGGGGCCGACGACCTCGGATCGGTCATGCTCGAGGAGAACGTGGTGTCGTC
>DASRZB010000517.1:0-2464 GCA_035653855.1 Acidothermaceae bacterium
ACCGCAGAGCAGTTGGCCAACGCCCAAACGATCGTCAGTACCGTTGCGTCGATGGGGCAGACGTCGTACGCCGCTACCGTCGTGTTGGCCACTGCCTACCAGGAGTCGCGGCTGAATAACCTCGCTGCCTATCTCGGTCACGACTCCGAAGGCCTGTTCCAGCAGCGGGTTTCGGTCTACACCGCAGCCGTCGCACTCGACCCGGTGAATGCGACCGAAGCGTTCATCACGCGGCTGCTCCGGGTACCGAATTGGCAGACCATTCCGCTCACCCAAGCCGCGCAAGCTGTCCAGAACTCGGCCACCCCTGATGCCTACGCGATCTGGCAGCCGCTCGCGCAGTCGCTGGCCGGGCAACTGTGGCCGGCCGCCTTCGCTGCGGCCGACGGTCGCGTGGCGTTGACTTCGTCCGCGGAGCCGACCACGGTTTCGGTTCCTCTTGTGGCTTGTGTGGATCGTGGCGGAGCGGGCGGCTCCAACGTCGCCGGCATCACCGTTGTGCCTGCGGGGCTGGTCATCGACGGCAGCCCTGCCGCGAACACTGCAGTGCGTTTCGCGCTGGCGCAGCTGGGCAAGCCGTACGTCTTCGGCGCTGCGGGGCCGGATGCATACGACTGTTCGGGGCTGGTGATGGTCGCGTGGGCGCAAGCCGGGGTGGCATTGCCGCACTACACGGTCAGCCAACTCCGCATCGGCACACCTGAGCCGACTGACCTGTCGCAAGCGGTCGCGGGTGACCTGGTTTTCATTCCCGGCTCGGATGGGACGGCGAGTGCACCGGGGCATGTGGGGATGGTGATCGGCCGCGTCGGCGCCGTGATGTACGTGATTCAGGCGCCGATGACCGGGCTGGCCGTCGAAGTCAGTGACGCCGCGAACTGGGCGGGCCAAGTTGTCGACGTCCGCCACATCGGCTGACTACGCGGAGGTCAGGAGCCACCAATGGCCACTCGTTTGTTTCAGGGCCGCGAGCCGAACATCGTGAGCGAGGGATGGGAAATCCCGCTCTTGGTCGCCACCGGTCTCGCGGTCATGCTCGCCCTCGCCGCGTTGCTCGGATTGGCTGCTGCTAGTGCGTTGTTTGGCCACGGTTGGGTGTGGCCGGCCGGCGACGACATCATCCGAACCCTCGGCGGCCTGCTGGCCGGTCAGCCAGGGCGCGGGCTCCCGCCGGATGTGCGGAGCGCAGTACCCAACGCGCATATCGTCTACGGCTGCGTCGCCGCGACCGAATTGGTAGCGGTCGCCGTTGCGACGAGTATCGGCGTCGTCTACGCCCGCAATCGTGTACCCACCGACGCTCGTGGCGGGATGGCATCTCGACGCGAAGCCGGCGACGTCCTCGGGGTGCGCCGACTCCGGAAAGCCGCGGCAGTGATCCGACCCGACCTGTACTGCAAGAAAACCAACAGGGGGAGGAAGGTGTGACGAAAATTGACGCGGTCCAAGTTGGTTGGCGCCTTGGAACCTCGATGGTCCCGCGTGGAGTTGACTTGTGGGTCCGTTACGACCGGACCACAGGCGTGTACGGGGCGCAGGGGTCCGGCAAGACCCTTGACTTGCTTGCGCCGGCGCTGATCGCACATCGCGGCGCGGCGATGGTGACGCTCACCAAACTCGATGACCTGCTGCTGACACTGACGCGCCGCCAGCAGGGAGGTCGGCCGGTCGTGGTGCTCGACCCGTTTGGTCTTGCCCCGGGAGTCCCCGCCCTGGTGTGGGATCCGATTGCCGGTTGCGTGGACCCGCTCGTGGCTGAGCGACGCGCGAAGGCGTTTTCCGCTGGCACGGTGACCGGCGCTGTAGCGGGCGGTCGCAATGACAGTGCGGCGCGCTTTTACGCCGCCGAGACGGCGAAGGTGCTGCAAGGGTTCTTTCACGCGGCCGCCCTTTCAGGTCGGACGCTCGAGCATGTGCTGGAGTGGGTCGCCAACCCCGTCATGGCAGAACAGCCGGTGGAAATCTTGGCTCGCCACCCCCACGCCGCGCCGTTTTGGGACGGACTACTTGCGGGCGCCCTTCATGGCTCAGCCGACACAGTCGGCAACACCGTCACCACTGTGCAGCAAGCGATGTCGCTGTTCTTTCAGCCGACCATCCGTACTCGCTGCGTTCCGGGCCACGGACAGCAGGCGACCGATATCGCGGACGTGATTGACAAAGGCGGCACGGTGTATCTGCTCGGTCGTGAGGACCCTTACGCTTCCGCGTCGCCGCTGATGACGGCGGTCGCCGAACACGTTCTCGACATCGCATTGTGGCGTGCGACCACGGCGACCCACGGGCGGATCACTCCAAGTTTCCTTGTCTGCCTAGACGAATTGCCGTCGACTGCGCCGCTGCCTACGCTGCGGATAAGGATGGCCAACGAACGCGCGCTCGGATTGGCGTTCATCTACGCGGCACAAACCTGGCGGCAGTTGGTCGTGTGTTATGGCGACGACGAAGCGCGGTCGCTGTTCGG
>DASRZB010000518.1:0-6813 GCA_035653855.1 Acidothermaceae bacterium
AGAGTTCGAGCCCGCCCAGCACGCCAGCAGTGGCTGCGCCTGCAGTGGCTGCACCCGCAGTGTCGTCACCGACTGCCACTGCGACGACCGCAGACCCGTCATGGACGGCGGTCGCGGCTGTCGGTGCAGCAGGTTTCCTACAGCCAGGGTCTGACCCCAGCGTGCTACCCGCCGATCTGCTGATTGCCGACAAGCGGAACAACCGGCTCATCGTCATCGATCCCCAGGGGCGCCTGGTGTGGCAATTTCCGCGTCCGGGCGACCTTACGGCGGGTCAGACCTTTCTCATCCCAGACGACGCATTCTTCAGTGCGGACGGCAAGTACATCGTCGCAACGGAAGAAGACGACTTTGCGATCCGCGTCATCGATGTTGCGACGCACCGAATTGTTGCGAGCTACGGGCACCCCGGCGTGCATGGTTCCGGACCGGGGTACGTGTGGAATCCCGACGACGCGATGATGTTGGCCAACGGCGATCTCGTTACCGCCGATATCAAGAACTGCCGCGTTGTCGTCGTGTCGCCCGCTGCACAGACAGTCATCCGGCAGTTCGGTATTACCGGGCACTGCACGCACCTTCCGCCGTCCACCTACGGCAGCCCGAACGGGGCGTTCCCGACAACCACTGGCCACTATCTCGTCACCGAGATCAACGGCGACTGGGTCGATGAGATCGACCTCTCGGGTCACGTGTACTGGACCACGCATCCTCCAGGCGTGCGGTACCCGTCGGACACGAACGAGATCGGCCCCAACAGATACCTGACAGTCGACTACTCATATCCGGGTCAGGTCGTTGTCTTCAACCAGGCCGGGCAGACGCTGTGGCGTTACGCGCCGACCGGGTCGAACCGTCTGAACCACCCGTCGCTTGCGCTCCCGCTGCCGAACGGCGACATCCTCCTCAACGATGACCTCAACGATCGCGTCATCGTCGTTGACCCGCAGACAAACACTGTCGTCTGGCAGTACGGCCACACGGCCGTGCGCGGTGTCGCGGCGGGGTATCTCGATGTGCCCGATGGCGTAGACCTTGTGCCTCCGTATTCGTTCGCTGCTACACACACGGCGGCTCTCGGCCCTCTCGGCGGACCCTGATGAAGCGGGCACTCGCGGCGATCGTCGCGACCGTCGCAGGGCTGGTGTTGCTGCTCGGATTCAAGACACATTCAGCTCGACAATCGTTGCCGCCTCCACTCGCCGCGACGGCGTCAAGTCCGCCAGCGCCGCAGACGTCGGCGCCCACAACCGCGCAGCCCACAACTGCGCCGTCCTCGAGTGGGCCGCCCGCCAAGAAGCCGTCCACAGCTGCACCCTCAGCCCAACCGCAGACCCGCGCTGTTACTGGGTCGTCCATTCGCACGCGCTACGGCAATGTCCAGGTTCAGGTGAAATTCACCGGGGCCCAGATCACCGACGTCGTTCCGGTCCGGCTCCCTGACAGCAACGGTATCGACCAGGAAATCGACCAGCAGGTGGTACCGATCCTGATTCAGGAGACGCTGACCGCGCAGAGTGCGAACATTCAGGCGGTGTCGGGCGCGACGTACACAAGCGACGGCTACATCCGGTCGTTGCAGTCTGCACTCGACAACGCGAAGTGACTCTGCGTCGCGAATACGCATGGTGGATATTCGTTGTCCTGGCACTAACCGGCTGTGCGGCCGATCGCGACGCCGACACGGCAACGGCTCACGTGTCGTCGTCACCGACCCCCGTGGCACCGTCGGCGCCGCCACTGGGTTCGCGCGCTGCTCCGACCACCGCCGGCGCATCAGCGATTGCGGGAGCACCCGAGGCGCCGTCGCCGACGCGGCCGCCTGTGTTGGTGAACCGGACGACAACGTTCGGGCACTCGGCGCGGGGACGGCCTTTGATGGTGACCGAAATTGGAAATCCGGCGAGCGCGCACCGGGTCCTCATCGTCGGCAGCATTCACGGCAACGAGTTGGCCGGCGACCAGATCGCGACCGCACTGAAGGCCGCTATACCGCGGCCGGACGCAGACCTGTGGATCGTCCAAGAGCTCAATCCCGACGGCGCGGCGGCCGCGACGCGACGAAACGCTGACGGCGTCGACCTCAATCGGAACTTTCCGTTCCAATGGCGGCCGCTGGGCTCCCGTGGCTCGTACGACTACAGCGGCACGCGTGCACTGTCGGAGCCGGAATCGGCCGCCGCGGCCCTCCTCATCACCCGCATCCACCCAACGCTTGCGATCTGGTTTCACCAGCATCTTGCCGTTGTCGACGACTCCCAGGGACCGATCAACATCGAGCGGCGCTTCAGTGCGCTGGTGGGTCTTCCACTGGCACGACTGACTGACTACCCGGGCAGCGTCACCGGGTGGCAAGACGCGATGTTCGGTCCAACAGCCTTCGTTGTCGAACTGCCGGCGGGGCAACTGGCCCCTGGGTCTGCGCAGCGTTACGTCGACGCCATCGAGACCGTCGAGACGATCAACTAGCGACCGCCGCGGATCAGCCTGTCCACGGATGGGTGGGTGTGGTGCCATCGGGCGCCAGGAGGTCGAACCCGTCGGGTGTATTCAGCAGGCCGGGGGCTGTGCCTGACACGTCGTCGACGCCGTATTGCCAGACGATGGCTTTGGTTTTCGGGTCGATCATCACCACTCGATCCCGGTAGTCGTCGTTGACGCAGATGACACCAGTTGGCAGTACCTCGGCAAGGCTTGGGTGGTCGAGCATCCCGTGCCCGCTTGGGACGCGGTACTCCCACAAGATGTGCCCAGCCCGGTCGAACTCGACGATTCCGCCGGGCTTGGTGTAGTCGGCGACGATGTATTCGTCGGGACCGATCTGCTGTGGGTCCGATGGGTACGTCAACGGAAGGTGGACCGTCCAGACAAGGGCGCCGGACATCGTGTATTCACTGATCCACGAGCCCGTTACCTCGGAGATCAAGACGTCGCCGTTTTGCAGGGGCGTATCGCCGTTCGGATATCCGAGCGACGTCGGTGGCTTGTGGATACAGCTGCCCGTGGTACCGATCTGGCCTATTGGTTGCGCCTGTGCACTGATGATCAAGACACGACAGTTGTTCGCATCCGCGACGATGACGCGTCCGTCGGCGAGCTTGTAGGCGTCGTCCGGTTCATGCAGGTAGCCCGTTGCCGCGCCCGCCACGCCCGGGTGGCCATAAGACCAGAGCGGTCTTCCGGCGGGATAGGAGATCTTGACGATCGTGTTGTTGCCTTCCTGGTTCGACAGGATCGCGGTGCCATGGTCGGTAAAGAAGGCATCGTCAGGAAAGAAGAATCCGGACGGCGGTGCCGGCGCTGTCGCATTCGGGAAGGTCCAGTCGATGGTGCCCGCCGGGTCAACAAGGGTGAGGCGATTGTTGCCCCGGTCGGCGATCAGGAGCTTGCCGCTGAACAGCGCGGCCGGAGCGGTCTGCACACTTGCCTGCGCACTAACCGCTGCAACCTTCACAGCGACGATGGCGGTTGTCGGTGCGATCGTCTGCTCCGCGGTCAGGACGTTGCCGCCGAGGACATAGGCCGTGGCGCCGACGACGGCTACCGCCATGTCGGAAACGGACTCAGGCATCGAGCCGACGAGGCGCACCGTGCCGGTGGCGGGGTCGAAGGCGAAGATGGTGTTCTGCGGGTTGTGACCGTCGGATCCGCCGAGGATCAGGATCCGACCGTCGACGGCAGCCACCGCCGCATGTGCCAGCGGGTGTGGAAGCTTGCCGACAACGGTGCTCACGCCGGTGCTGGTGTCGACGCGCTGGATGTCGGCAATGGGTTGGCCTTGATGTTCGCCGCCGAAGATCCACACCGCGCCCGACGACGCGTACGCGGCGCCGTAACGCACGGTCTCACCCAGCTGTCCCACTGTATGAAACGTGACACCGTCGGTGGTAGCCAGAACACCGGGAAGCTCGTGGACGCCGTCATATCCACCGATCACGTACAACTGGTCGCCCCCAACTGCTACGGAGTCGTCCGAGCGAAGTTGCGGGAGTCTTCCGATCACTGTCGCGGCGCCATCGGCGTGCACCGCTTGTACCGCATTGCTCGATGCGGCCGAGCCGCCCCCGACCACGAGCCCGGTGCCGCCGACGACGCCCGCGCCGGCATCGTGTACCGCGATCGGGAGGTGCCCGGCCGCACGTATCGACGTCGAGCCGGGGTTGAAGATCAGAGTTTGCGAGGTCGTGACGTCGTGCGAATCGAGCCCGCCAGCCACAACCACATTTCCGCCCATCGACGCCGCAACCACCCGGGACAACGCGACCGGCAACCTCACCGCGATCGTCGTAGCCGTTACCGCGGGACTCGCCGTGGCAGCCGGGGGCGCCGCGCTCGAGGCAGGTGCACGAACTCCGGCCCCGCTGGCCGGTGCCCGAGACGATGCCGGCGGCTGGTCTGGCGCCGGGGGCACGCTCGCCGAGGGCTGCGATGACGGTGTGGAAGTTTTCGGCGCGACGTGCGGATGCGACGACGTACAGCCTGCGAGCACGAGCGACAGGGCAGCGACCGTGAGTGCGACGCTTCGGGGGATTCGCCGGTGGGCATGGACCGCAATCGCTGACATCACGTACTCACTATGGCCGCCGCACATGACGAACCCCTGACGCACCGAACGTCAACCCGGAGCCCGGTCGGGATTCTTGCGAGGCGGGGTTAGCCTGTCCAGATGCCCAGGCGCTTCGCGATCTTGCTGATCGTGGCCTCCCTCGCGCTCACCGGGTGTGGCGCCGCCGCGGGCAGCACGTCTAAGGCCGACGCTTCACTGGACGTTGTCGGTCTCACGACATACGCCGTCAACGACCGGCACCCCGCTCCGGCGCTGAAGGGCAAGACGTTCGACGGCGCTCCGCTCTCGTTGGGTTCGGTCGGACAGGGAAAGGTCGTCGTCCTCAACGTCTGGGCATCGTGGTGCGGCCCCTGTCGTGAAGAGTCACCAATGCTCGGCGCGACGGCGAAGGTTTACGCGGCTCAGGGCGTCGTGTTCGTAGGTATCGATGAGGCGGACACCACGTCAGCCGGGCGGGCGTTCGCGAGCTCGGTGGGGATGACCTATCCAAGCTTCGTCGATCCAGCCGGCGCGTTGCTCAGCAAGCTAAAAATGCTCCCGCAGATGGGCATTCCAAGCACCCTCATGCTCGACGTGCACGGCCGCATCGCTGCGCGCGTCATCGGGCCGACCACCGCCGCCGAGTTGAAGCAGGTGCTCGACGGTCTCGTTGCCGAGACCTGAGCCGGAGCTGCCTTTAGACGGCCGGCGCGAGCGGTCGTTGATCATCAGCCGTGTGCGGTCGGCGTCTCGCCCGCAGGAATCGCCACCAGGTCACGGCGACGATGATCGCGAGCAGGTACCACTGGACGACGTAGATCGCGTTTTGCAGATGGAACTGTTGGGGCGCGTGGACGTGTGGGGGAGCGGCCGGGACCGGCTGCAATGAGAGCGGGTCGGGTGGCGATTGCGCCGTCCGGATCAGGTAGCCGGACGGTAGGGCCGCCCGCGCGGCCGGAATCGTTCCAATAGTTAGAACGTCACCGATCTCGATTCGCCCGGTTACCGAAACGGGGGAGGTTGGCGGGGTCGCGAGCGCACCTGCGGTCGCGCCAATCCACCCGCGGACGACGAGCACTTCCATCTTGTCCGCCATCACCAGCGGGGTCACCACCCACGACACAGCCTGACCACTGAGCGAGTGGCCCGGCACGATTTCTTGACCCGTGGTGGCATAGTCGCCGGTGACCGTAACCTGGCGCGCCACTGCAGCCGCGGGGATCGCGACGCCCCTTGGGACCAATGTTTCCAAGGAAATTGCAGCTGGTTCGGCGGAGTAGCCGTCGACGGGCCGGTACGTCCGGTGCCATTGCCAGCGTCCGAGCATGACGAACGCGAGCACCAGAAGCAGCACGACCACAGTCCAAAGCGCCAGGTCCGCCGCCGACTCTTTGGTGCGCATGCGGCTCAGGGTAATGCCACAAATCTCGGCACCACTGGTGCGCCCACCCGTTGGATGCAACCCGCCGCTGCGTATAGCCCTCGAACCTTACGAACACATGACGACGACCGCGCAGAAACCTTAGAAAATCGTCATCAAAAATATCTGCGCCGATCTGGTGCGTTGGGGTTCCGGACGTCCTAGAGTGGCGCGCTAACCAAAGCAACCGATTGCGCAAGACAAGATCATCAGCTGGTTCTCACCAGTCGAGAAGGGTGGCGATACGTGGCCGCGGTTTCCGCCGTCGCGTCTCCGGTCTGGCGCTCACGCCTGACCATCGCCCGCGACTACTTCGCGCTCACCAAGCCCCGCATCATTGAGTTGTTGATTGTCACGACCGTGCCAGCGCTCGTGCTCGCCGCTCGGGGTGTCCCCTCCTTCCGGGTGTTCGGCGCGACTTTGGTATGTGGCGCGCTCGCCGCGGGTTCTGCGAACGCGCTGAACTGCTACCTCGACCGCGACATTGATGCGCTCATGCACAGGACCGAACGGCGCCCGCTGTCCCGCGGTTCAATCAGCCCGACGGGTGCGTTGACCTTCGGTCTCACGCTCGCCGTGGTCGCCGTGGGCGGGCTCGCCCTCGCGACCAACCTGTTGGCGGCGGGTCTAACGGCGGCGGCGATCGCTTTCTACGTCCTGGTCTATACGGCGCTCCTCAAGAGGCGGACGTCGCAGAACATCGTGTGGGGCGGCGCGGCCGGCTGCATGCCCGTCCTCATCGGCTGGGCGGCGGTGACGGGCTCGCTGGCCTGGACCCCCGTCGTCCTTTTCGGGGTCGTTTTCCTCTGGACGCCGCCACACTTTTGGGCGCTCGCGTTCCGGTTCC
>DASRZB010000519.1:0-3754 GCA_035653855.1 Acidothermaceae bacterium
CCCTGCGTGCCTACCGGGACTCGTGTCCCGGTGTCGACAGTGTGGGGTTGCGCGGGTGGGTGGCGGGGCTAGGGCAGTGCTGCCTGTGGAGGACGGACCTTTGTTTCGGTCGAGTGGTCCGTCGTGATCACCTGCTGTGACTACTCCGAACGGCTCAGTGATGGTTTAGGCCATTCGGCTGTACGAAGTCAGACGAATACGTCAGGATCGGCGGTACCGGACGACGGGCGCCTGCTGGCTTTTCATCGCTGGACAGCCCGAAAGGGACCCGTCGGACGGCGCATGTCGTGAGTGATTGCTCGTGCAGCCGCGCACGGCGGTCACCTCGATGCGGAAGGAGGTAACCGCCATGCGCGGCTCGAACTGGGGTTAAAGGTTGGTGCGCGCCGTTGAGGTCTGAAACTCCGGCGTGATGCTTTGCGGAGGGGGCCGGTTAGCGCCGGCCCTCTTCGTTGTTCAGTGGTCCGAGATGCGGTTCCACCATCTGGATCAACCAGACATTCGTCTATCGGCGCGGCAAACGCGTCGATAATCGGCCGTTCGGCCTATGTGATCCGCCGCGCTCCTGTCGATGTTCCTTCGGGGGGTAGTTTCGGCGGAGGAGCGACGATGGTTCTGCGTGCGCGGCCACGGGCCGTGCGCCGCCTTGTCTCCGCCGTGGCCGCAGTCGGTGCGCTATGCGTCGCTGCCGCCATATCGATGTCCGCGAGCGAGGCAGCGCCTGCGTTATGGCGTTGGGCACTGGTCGTCGTGTTGTGCGTCATCGGCGAGCTGGTCAAGCTCGGCATCCGACGCGGCGCAAACAAGCATTACTACAACTGGCGCGAGACCGCCTTCGTTCTGGGCCTGGTCCTCGTCCCGCCTGGGCACCTCGTACTCGCGATGACGGCTGGGACTGCGATCTCCGAGGTCGTGCGCCGCAAGTCGCCACAGAAACTCGCGTTCAACACAGCTGTCGTCGCCATCGAGACTGCGGTCGGCTGCGCCATCGTGGCGTCGGCGCACCTGTATTCGCCGGCGCTCCGATGGGGCGACGTGTTTACCGCCAGAACCGTGGGCCTGCTCGCCGCGGCAACGATCGCCCTGCACCTGCTGTCGACCGCTCTGATCTCGGTGGTTGTCGCGACCGAGCGCGGCCGGCCCGCGTGGCTCAGCGTCTGGGACGACCTGCGCGTCGCAATCGTCATGTGGCTGCGCAACCTCGGTGCGGCAATCGCGATCATCGCGTCGCTCAGCTGGTCGGTCTGGTTCACGGTGCTCATCCTGGGTGCGCTGCTCGGCGTCCAGGCACTGAGCACTGACCGCGCGGCTATTCGCGAGGAGCGGTTCGCCTGGCACCGTCTCCAGGTCGCGATCGACGAGCTGCGCGACGTCGAACTCGAGCAGCTCATCGGTGAGGCGACCGCTGCTGTCGCCACGATGATGCGGGCGGACGCGGCCGAGATTCAGCTCGACGAGGCCACCGGTCACGGCACGATCATGCGGGCGAGCGACCTTGAGGACGCCCATGAACTCGAGCACGGTGAGCATCACCATGCGCACAGCATGGACATCGAGCTCACGACCCGCGAGGGCCGCGTTGGCGAACTGCGGCTGCTCTTTTCGGCTCCAGTCGTCTTCAACGCCACGGAGACCGATTGCCTGAACGCGTTCGCGAATGCACTTGCCGTCGCGTTGGCCAACGCGCTGAAGTTCGACTCGATCCGCGAAGATGCGAAGCAGCGGATTCGAGCTGCATTCAGCGACCCGGTGACCGGAGTTGGCAACCTGATGATGCTGGAGGATCAAGCGCGCGACGCGCTGGCCGAACTGCATCCGACCAGCCTGGTCGCAGTCGCGGTCATCGGCTTGAACCGATTCGCTGAGGTCAATGACCTGCTCGGCGCGCACGCCGCAGACGAGATGCTGCGCGCGGTGGCCAGCCGGCTCACGACGGTGGTTCGCCGATGCGACGTGGTTGCGCGCCTGCACGGTGCTGAATACGTCCTGCTGTTGCGTGAACTTCCGAGCGTCTCGGCGGGTGAAGCGCAGGCTGAGCTCGCTGTCAGGTCCTTGGGGACGGCGATCACGGCCGACGGTTTGGACCTCACGGTCGATGCGCACACGGGCGTGGCGTGCGCGCCGACCGACGGCGACAACCTCGACGATCTGATCCGCCGGGCTCGGCTCGCGATGTACCAGGCACGCACCGACGACATACCCGTCTATCGCTATCAGCCGGAGCTCGAACCACCGGCATTGGCGCAACTGGAGCTGCTCCGCGACCTGCGGGAGGCGCTCGAAACAAAGCAACTCATCCTGCATTACCAGCCGAAGTTCAGCATGCGTGGAGGCCTGCCTGTAGCGGCCGAGGCGTTGGTGCGCTGGCGGCACCCGGAGCGTGGTCTGATCCCGCCGGTCGAGTTCATCCCGTTGCTCGAGCGCGTCGGACTGGTCGGCGACTTGACGCGCTACGTGCTCGAGGTGGCGATCGAGGAATGCGCAACGTGGCACAAGATGGGCTTGACGTTGGGCATTGCGGTGAACCTCTCCGCACGCAACCTGCTCGACGAGGATCTGCCTCGTTTCGTGTTGGCCTGTCTTGCAAGGAACGGCTTGCCTGCTGACCAGTTGATCTGTGAGATCACAGAGACCGCCGTCTTTTCACGCAGTCCGATCGCGGCGTCGATTCTTGATCAGCTGCGCGCGGCCGGCGTGAGTTTGTCGCTCGACGACTTCTGCACCGGCTACTCGTCGCTGAGCCTCCTGCGGGAACGCGCAATCGACGAGATCAAGATCGACCGCTCGTTCGTCGCCGACCTCGGTGTCGGCGGGCGCACAACCCACATCGTTACTGCGCTCATCGAACTCGCCCACCGCTGCGACATCGTGGTGACGGCCGAGGGGATCGAGACGATCGAGCAACAGCAGCTGTTGACGACGCTGGGCTGCGACCACGCACAGGGCTTCCTGCTCGCCCGGCCGATGACTGCCGGAGCTGTCCGCGCGTTCTTCCTTGAGGCATTCAGGGCGGGTAGGGCACGCCAAATTGGTCGTCCGCACCTCGAAGCCCTACGGGCAAGTGGGACGCCATCGAACTGGGATGACCCGCTGCCCTGGCGCAACGCAACCTCGGAGTAGCGCACCGATCCAGCGCCAGCGAGGCGTGGAATCACGGCCGCTAGGCCAATAGGCGGAACTTCGGCAATCTGCACGCTCAGCGCTTGGGGTTTTCCACAAGGCGGCGAGCGATCGGTTCCGTATTGCCGCGCTGGCGGTTACTGTCCTCAAACCGCAAGACCGGTCGTCGTGGGGCGTCTGTCTATTCCAGGGGGAATTGTGGACGCTGTCGACGTTGTCGAGGACGAGGTCCGAGAGTTGGTTCGGCGTCGCGGGCTCGATCCTGCCGCCGATAGTGCCGGGGTCCGGCTGCTCGTCGAAGAAGTTGTGTCCGACTACGACGAGCGCACGCTTAGCAGTTCATTGCCGCCTCTGCTCGATCGCCGGGATGCGGTGCGGGCAGTGTTCGATGCGGTCGCCGGGTTCGGCCCCCTCCAGCGATATTTCGACGATCCGGTCATCGAGGAGATCTGGATCAACGAACCAGGTCGTGTCTTCATTGCGAAGCGCGGTCGCAGTGAACTGACGAACACGATTCTTACCAACGCTCAGGTGCGTGACCTGTGCGAGAAGATGCTCAAGACCTCGGGGCGGCGGGTCGACCTGTCGACTCCCTTCGTTGACGCGATGCTTCCCGACGGCAGCCGTTTACATG
>DASRZB010000520.1:0-2727 GCA_035653855.1 Acidothermaceae bacterium
GGATCGGCGACGTCGCCTTCTCCGCTGAGGAGCGCAACCTCTTGCGCGGAATGAGCCGCGCTCTTGCCCTGAACCTTCAGTCGGCGCGGGTACTCGCGGCCATGAACGAACGCCAAGCGCTGATGGAGCGGCTGACGCGGATCCTGCGGTCGATCAACGGGAGGGCGCCACTGCCCGAGGTGTTGCAGGCCATCGTCGATGGCGCTGCAGAACTCATCGGATCCACGATTGCGGGACTGCGTCACATCGATCCGACCGACTCGCAGTATGCGATCTTGTCGTGCGCAGTCAACCTCGAGCCCGGTTCGCCGCTGGGCGAGCGGATCAGGGTCGGCGAAGGTGCCGGCGGTCGTGCCATTTCTGAGAATCGACTCGTCGTGATGCACGACTATGCCGGTCGAGTCGATGCGCTGTCGAACTGGGCCGAGCTCAAGCTTTCGGCGGCCATGGCCACGCCGGTGCACGAGAACGGGATCGTCGTCGGCAGCCTCGTCGTTGGCAGCAGAGAACCCGGCCGCCGCTATAGCGAGGCCGAGCAGTCGATCCTGTTGTCTTTCGCCGACCACGTCAGCCTTGCGCTCACCGATGCGATGACGACGCAGTCGCTACACCGCGCACTCGAGGCGGCGCGGCACGACGCGATGCACGACGAGCTCACTCGGCTTCCCAACCGCGCGCTATTGCGCGATCGGCTTGAGCAAGCCTGGGTGCGCGGTTGCCGGACCGGCTCACCGATCGCCTTGCTGTTCCTCGACTTCGACGACTTCAAGGACATCAACGACAGCCTCGGGCACGACGCGGGCGACCGGCTACTTGTCTCGCTTGCCGATCGGCTCGCTGGCTCGCTTCGACCGGGCGACACCATCGCGAGACTCGGCGGCGACGAATTCGCTGTGCTCATTGAGAATCTGACCGACACTGCGACTGCCGAAGGGCTCGCGGCACGGCTGCTCGAAGTGCTGGTCGAGCCCGTCGTCGTCAACGGTCGCGACGTGACGATGCGCGGCAGCATCGGGATCGCCGTCTCCGAGTTCACCGAGCCGGACAGCCAGTCGCTGCTCTACAGCGCCGACCTCGCGATGTACGAAGCCAAGCGCAGGGGTGGCGGCCGTTACGTTCGCTACCGACCCGACATGCACCTGGACACGCTCGTTCGCCTCGACACCGAGCAGGCATTGAAGCGCGCCATCGGCGCCGGCGAGCTCGTGCTGCACTACCAGCCGATCGAAGAACTGCCGTCGGGCCGCATGATCGGCGCCGAGGCGCTGATCCGTTGGCAGCACCCGGAACGCGGCCTGATCGGCCCGATGGAGTTCGTGCCGATCGCGGAAGCAAGCGGCCTCATCATCCGGCTCGGCGCGTGGGTGCTGCGCACCGCGTGCACCGAAGCCACCCGCTGGCCGAACGACATGGAGATCGCCGTCAACCTGTCGCCTCGTCAGCTCGAACCAGAGCTCCCGCAGCTGGTACGCGACATCTTGACCGAGACCGGCCTGCATGCCGACCGCTTGGTCCTCGAAGTCACGGAGGCAACGGCTATGGCCGACGCGCCAGAGACCCAGCGCATCATCGAGGAGCTGCACGCAATGGGTGTGCACTTCTCCATCGACGATTTCGGTACCGGACACTCGTCGATCGCGAGATTGCGCACGCTGCCCGTCGATCAGCTCAAGATTGACAAGAGCTTCGTGAGCACGCTGGACGCATCAGACTCAGGCACCGATGTGTTCATTAGCGCGATCGTCGCGCTTGCGCATGGGTCAGGACTGGTCGCTGTCGCCGAGGGCGTCGAGACCGCGGGACAGCGTTGCCGGCTCGTCGCGCTTGGTTGCGACCGTGCTCAGGGTTATCTCTTCAGTCGGCCCGTTGAGGCTCACGTCGTTGCGGCGATGTTGCACGATCGGGTGCTTGTTCAAAACCCCTGATCGAACCACGGCAGATGCCTGCTCCAGTGTGCCGAGGCCGGCCTGCAAGTGGCGAAGGTGGTGATGAATCCATCGTGCGCACACTGATTCCGGGCTACCGATAGTGCTTTCAGGCGCTCGATCGGACGACGGGGTGGTGCTGCTCGTTGACAGGTCATCGGCGATGCCGTCGAGTGCCGTGGTGAGGCCGTGCAACTCGCCGTCCAGGAAAAGCTCGTCGTTCTTCGTGCCGCCTCGCTGTCTGAGCGGCAGCGTGGCGAGGGAATTCGCGGTAAGTAGCAATCGGCTCGCGCCGCCAACGAGTGCTGCGAGCTCATCTCGGTGTACGAGCTTGGTGCCCTGCTCGGCGAGGTAGACGCGGAACGCGACGTCGAGCCGACGCGACGCAACGGTCGCGACTCCGGCCGCCGATCCGCTGACCGCCTCTTGGCCGAGCGTCGCGTGCGTGCCGATGAGCGAGTGCACCGCTGACGACAAGTAGGCGGTGCCGGTGCGGTATGCGTCGGCGAGATCTGCGGAGACCACCGGCCCGGCGCCGCGCGGCCAGAGCAGGAAGCCGGCGACCAGGCTGACTGCGCAGCCGATCGCGACGTCCTCGACACGCACCAAGCCGACGCGCCAGCCGGTTGGTTGCACAATGTTGAACAGGACGGCGAGCAGCACGGTGAATGCGGCCTGATGCGATGAAGGAGCGGGGCCTCCGCTCCTCGCGTCCCCGGCGGAATGCTGGGGGTGCTCACTTCTTACGACGAAGGAGGCCCCTGTGAGCGAATCGTATGCGGGACAGCAGTTTGTGGGTATG
>DASRZB010000521.1:0-2074 GCA_035653855.1 Acidothermaceae bacterium
CGTGGCGGGATCTGCCCGCTGTTTTCGGTGCGTGGCAATCGGTCTGGTACCGGCATCGGCGGTGGTCGGCCGACGGCACATACGCGGCGATGCTGGGCGCGGTGCGCGCCCAGGCGGCCGTGGACGACCCGGCATTGACAGCGTTGATGTCGATCGACTCGACGAGCGTCCGTGCCCACCAACACGCGGCAGGCGCGCGTTTCCACGCGGCCTCGACTCTCACGGGGGGCGAGATCGAATCACAAGGATTTGCCCGGCGAGCCAGTTGATCATGCTCTGGGGCGTTCCCGCGGCGGTTGGACGACGAAAGTCCACGCACTAACCGACCAGATGTGCGCTCCGGTTGTGATGCTGCTGTCCGCCGGCCAAGACGGCGACAACCCGATGCTTGCCCCGGTGCTCGCCGTGCATCGGGCGGACGACACGCACAGATTCCGGTTGCTCGCCGACAAGGCCTATTCGCACCCGTCGACGCGACAGGCACTGCGGCGTATGCGAATCCCGCACACCATTCCCGAGCGCCGCGACCAGATCGCGCGCCGCAAGGGGCGAGGCTCACGCGGCGGGCGGCCACCGAGCTTCGATCCCGCGATCTATCGGGAACGCAACACCGTCGAGCGAGGTTTCAACCGCCTCAAACACTGGCGCGGCGTGGCGACCCGATACGACAAGTACGCGCTGACCTACCTTGGCGGCGTCACACTCGCCGCCATCGTCATCCACCACCGAACCCATTTGTCGGACACGCCCTAGTGTCCTGTCAGCTTGAAGCGGTCACTTTTGGTTGATGGCTGTGCAGTAGCCAGCCAGCCGCTGCAGGATTTCGTCGGCGCTCTTGTGCCAGGTGAAGGGCTTGGGGTCTTCGTTCCACGTCTGGGCCCAGGCGCGGATGTCGGCCGCGAGCGCTTTGACGCTGCGGTGCGCTGAGCGCTGGAGCTTCTTGGTGGTCAGCGCGGAGAACCAGCGTTCGACCAGGTTCATCCACGAGCCGTATGTCGGGGTGAAGTGGAAGTGGAAACGCTGGTGGCGTAGCAGCCATTGCCGCACCTGCGGGGTCTTGTGCGTGGACAGGTTGTCGAGGATCACGTGCACGTCGAGGCCGGCCGGGACCTCGCGGTTGACCTTGTTCAAGAACGCCACGAACTGCGCGCTGGTGTGGCAGGGCCGCAGGTCGGTGATCACCTTGCCGGTGGCGATCTCCAAGGCCGCGAACAGGTCCAGGGTGCCGTTGCGCTCGTAGTCGTGGGTGGCTCGTTGGGGCGTGGTGGGCAGCATCGGAAGGATCGGCGCGGAGCGGTCCAACGCCTGGATCTGAGGTTTCTCATCGACCGCGAAGACCGCCGCGGCGACCGGCGGGTTCACATACAGGCCCACGATGTCGCGGATTTTCTCCACCAGGTCCGGGTCAGGGGAGACCTTGAACTCTTCTTGACGCCACGGCTTGAGCCCGAACGCGCGCCAGATCTCGCTGACCGTCTGCCGGCTGATTCCGTGCTTGGCGGCCAGCCCGCGGGTGGACCAGTGCGTGGCGTCGGCCGGCGCGGTCTCCAACGTCTCCACCACGATCGCCTCGACCACGTCGTCGCCGATCGTGCGGGCGGCACCGGGCCGCGGCGCGTCGGCGAGACCCTCCAGCCGGTCGACGGCGAACCGGCGCCGCCACTTAGCGACGGTGACCTGGTTGCAGCCCAGGTCCTTCGCGATCGCCGTCCCCGTCCTGCCTTCGGCGCACGCCAGCACGATCCGCGACCGCAACGCCAACGCCTGCGACGTCGAGTGCCGGCGCGCCCAGCGCCGCAACGTGTCCCGCTCCGCGTCGCTCAGCTCGATCTCGACCGTCGGCCGACCCGCACGTCCCATCACCGGCTCCTTCTGCAGAGGGCTTTGCCTCTTCAGAACCCGGCTCAGACTACGAAATTCCCGAGACGACGACATTTCTCGGCGGAACAACCTGACAGGACACTAGTCGTTGGCGTGGTGTTGCTCATCGTCGCGTTGCTGTCCTGAGGTCGCTACCGCCCGCGGCGCTACACTGACCGCCATGGCTGCGGCGTCGCTGCTTCTTCGATTGCCG
>DASRZB010000522.1:0-8315 GCA_035653855.1 Acidothermaceae bacterium
GATCCACAGCAGCGCCGGGCCGCCCAGGTGCGGCGTGTGGGGGGGCTGTCCGGGATTGGGGTGCACGGTGTTCGACCTCGGTTCGGGTTGTTGCTAACTTGCGGACGGATCCTGTCGCGACATCAGGGCGCAGCGACGCAGCGCAAACAGCTTTCCGCCAGCCGGGCTCAACGTCCCGGCCGCCCGTTGACGCCATTCCAGGCCTAGCCGCACGGCCCAACGGTTTGCCGCGCAAGCAACCCTTGCGAGCAAGTAGTCGGCGCGGGTCGACTTCACAACAGCTCCGGCGGTCGGACGATACAAGGCCACTCTCCGATTGTTCGGCAACGCAAACATTGCCAACGTGCGAGATGTTGCTTGCCGCTGCCGTCGTGTAGCCAACGGAACGCCAGCGTGCCAGCGGCGCCGTCTCGGCGCGGACCTTCTGCAGTACCTGTAGGCCCGGCTCCAACAATCCGGGTGACGGTAACGGCGACGACCTGCACGTTAGAGGACGCGGTACTTCTCGGCGTCCGCCTTCTTTAGCTGGTAGCCGTTACCAGGTGCATCGGAGGGCGTCAGGGTACCGTGGTGGGGTTGGATTATGCCGTCAAACAACAAGTTCTCGATGCGCACATGATCGTGAAAGTATTCAAGGTGCCGAAGATTCGGCGGCACCGTTGCAGCATGCAGATGGATCGCCGGGCCGCAGTGACCAGAGAACGGCACGTGACGGAGGGCGGCCACTGCAGCGACGCGAAGCCATTCGGTGATCCCACCGCATCGCCCGATATCGGCCTGCAAGACGTCAACCGCACCGGCGGCGAGCATGGCACCGAAGTAGTCGAGGTCGTAGCCGTATTCGCCGGCCGCGACGTCGAGCGGTAGTGCTTGAACGAGACCGCGCAGTCCGGCGAGGTCGTCTGAACTGACGGGCTCCTCAAACCAGTTGACGCCGAACTCGCTGGCGAACTGCGCGCCGAGCCGGCGCGCTTGCACCCGGTCGTAGCCACCGTTTGCATCAACAAGCAGTTCGACGTCGTCGGCTATGGCGGTGCGGACAGCCGCGATGCGGGCCACGTCTTCGCGCCACGACATGCCCCAATCGGTACCGATCTTCATCTTCACTCGCGGAATGCCCTCACTGACCCATCCGGTCAACTGCGTGAGCAGTTGGTCCATCGTGTAGGTCGTGAATCCGCCACTTCCGTACACAGGAACCGAACTCCGGATCGCGCCCAGACACCGGTGTAGCGGCTCGTTGAAGAGCCTTGCCTTCGCGTCCCACACAGCCAGGTCGACGGCCGAGATAGCCATCGACGCGATCCCCGGCCGGCCCAGGTTGCGAATCGACCGCACCATGGCCGACCACACGGCACCGGTGTCCCGGACGTCGTGGCCGACGACTGCGGGAGTAAGTGTTTGCTTGATGACGTCAGCCATCGCGGTGTGTCCGTAGGCGAAACCGAGACCGCGCACGCCCGCACGCGTCTCTACATCGACGACCACGACTGTCGTCTTGTCCCACGCCAGCGTCCCGTCGGCTTCGGGTAATTCGGTCGGGATCGTGTACGCCGCCACTTCAACCGCGGCAATGTCGAATTCGCCAGCCCAAGTCTCACCCATGAGATGCTCCTACGAGGTGATCCGCGAGTCGCGCGGCGAGCGCCATGATCGTCAGAGCCGGGTTGGCCGACCCTTGCGTTGGAAGCACGCTGCCATCGGCGATGTACAGGTTCGGTACCGCGAACGTTCGCTGATTGGCGTCGACGACGCCATCCTTCGCCGACGCGGCCATCCGACAACCGCCGACCAGGTGCGCGAATCGCTGAATCGTCATCGTTTCCGTCGCCCCCGCAGCCCGCAAGATGTGTTCCATCTTCGATTGCGCCGCAGCCATAAGCCGCTTGTCGTTGTCGCACATCGAGTAGCTGAAGTTCGCCACACGTAAGCCGTGCCTGTCTACGTCCGGAGCGAGCGTCACACCGTTTTCGAGCAACGGCAACAGCTCGCACAGCGCTCCGAGTGACGACCAGTGCACGTAGTCGCGCATGTACTCGCGCAGCGCTGCACCCCAATGCCCTTGCGCGATCACGTGCTCGGCGTATGTGATCGGCAGCGGTGACACGGTCTGGATCGAGAATCCTCGCCGGTATGGCGCCGCGGGGTTGGTCTCGTAGAACTCCTCGCAGCTCACCTCGGGGGGTGGCCCCTTGTACATCCGGACTTCGGACTCGAAGCGCCCTGCCGTCTGCGGGGCGCCTTGCACCATGACGTAGCGACCGACCTGCCCTTCGTCATTGCAGAGACCGTCCTTGAACAGCTTCGACGTCGATAGCAACAGCAGCCGCGGGGTCTCGATCGAGTAACCAGCGACGGCGACCACCCGAGCGCGCTGACGTCGCTCAACGCCGTCCTTGAAGTAGGTGACGCCGGTTGCGCGACCGGAGTGTTCGTCGACGAGCACGCTACTGACATGGGACTGTGCGCGAATCTCCGCACCGTGGGCGAGCGCGTCGGGCACATGGGTGATGAGTGGTGACGCTTTGGCATTGACCTTGCAGCCCTGCAGGCAAAAGCCACGGTATATGCAGTGCGGCCGATTTCCGAACCGCCCATTGGCGATCGCGACCGGACCGACCCGCACGGGTATCCCGAGCTGCTCGCAGCCGTTGATGAACACGCTGCCGTTTCCCGATACGGGTTGGGCCTGGAACGGATAGTCGTGGGGGTCTCCCCAGGGCCACTCCTGACCCGCGACGGGCAGCTCTTGTTCGATGTGCTGGTAGTAGGGCCGCAGCTCGTCGTAACTGAGGGGCCAGTCTGCACCGACGCCGTCATTTGTGAACGTCGCGAAGTCGGAGGGGTGGAATCGCGGGGTGTATCCGGCGTAGTGGACCATCGAACCGCCAACGCCTCGGCCTGAGTTGTTCGACCCCATCGGCACCGGGTTCGCGCCACTTATGAGTCGTGGGTCGGTCCAGTAGAGCGAGTGCGAACCGCGCTCATCGCTTACCCAGTCGGTCTCCGGATCCCAGAACGGGCCGGCATCAAATGCAACCACCCGCCACCCCGCTCGGGCCAATCGCTGGGCCAGCGTGCCCCCGCCAGCTCCGCAGCCGACGATCACGATGTCGACCTCGTCAGACTCGTCGTACCGGCGCATGTCGTCGCGCAACTGATGCGGAAACCCGGGCCCCTTGGGCAGCAGCCACGCCGACTCGTTGCGTGATCTAACGTCGCGATACAGCGACAGATTAGCTCCGACCTTCATCGCCGCGGCCCTCCCGCGTGAGCGGGCCGCTCACGTCATCCGTCGCACGGGGTCGGCATCGACCGCATCGGCGACCTCGAAAGGTTCGCGCCGGTCGAGGCCCATGTTCTTATAGCCGCGCGGATATGCCGGGCCGGGAAAACCCATTTCGTTCCACGCCCACGGGTGCGAATAGAATGCCGTGCACGCATACCTGGTCCAAAGCGACCACACGTGGTTCGCTGGCAGGTTGTGCCACGACTGGGTACCCAAATCTTGAACCGTCTGCACGATCCCCGCCTGCTGCGCTTTCGTCAGCTCACCGAAGCTGGTGCCGTAACCCGCAGTCGCGTCCTCATCGAGGAAGCCCAGCGTCTGCCGCCACGCGTCGCCGTCCGCTGGCATGTCTGCGTAGTGCCAACCATCGGTTTCCCCCGTCGCAAGCCGGACGCCGATCAGTGCCGCGACCGGCACCCGGGGCTCGTCGTGTTGGGCTAGCAGCTGATCGCACAAGGCCTCGGCAGTGGCCTGCTCGACGCCAGTGAAAAACGACAATGCAGGGGACGGCGTGAGGCGCGCCAGCACGACACCTGAGGTGGCGGCGTCCCATCGATCGACTTCGTCGAGCACGTCGAATCCAGGGAAGCGCGACGGACGTGACCCGGGCGTGCGGCCGCGGAAGCTGTCGGGGATGAAGACCACGCCGTTACTCGCCTTCGCGGCGAAGGATCGCGGCCAAAATGCCCATGCCGCCAACCAGGGTCGCAAGCAAGGGCGCAAAGACTGGCGGGCCCATCTCCGCGTTGTACAGGCGCATGCCGGCGCGCAGTCCGCCCGGCTTCTGGGCGATTCCGCGCATGTGCAGGTAGGTTCCCTGCAAGCCGTTCAGTACCACCACGGCCGACGCCAGCGGCAGCACCGTCTTCGCCGCTCGCTTGGAGAAGACCCCGGCGATACCGGCGGGAATCATCGTCGGCATCACGAACACCGGCACCCACATCATCTTGTTGCCGAAGCTCGCCGAATCGTGGGAAAGATAGATCTCCCCGGTCGTCACCGCTGCGCCGACTGCTGCGAGCGCCGACAAGGTTCTTTCGAAGTGTCCGGTGCGGATGTCAGCAAGGAGGCGATCGATTCCCACCGGCTGCACTGTGCTGAGCAATCTCGCGGGCCGGCGAGTCTCGCCCCGTTTCGTCGGGCGGTCAGGGATTCGCATCGGCTCCGTCACCAATGTGCAGCGCCGACTTCACCCGTTCAAGACCTTCGGACAGCACCGCCTCGGCCGAATCGCGGAGCGGGCCTGCGGCGGCAGGGCCCTCCCTGAGGAGACCTTTGGCGGTGTTGATCACGAGTTCCCTGGTGAGGTGCGCCGGCAGCGGCGGGATGTTCTTGGTGGTGTACGCATCGATCAGGGTGATGCCAGGGTTCGAAAAGGCGGTGTCCCAGGCGGCCTCCACCTCCTCGTCAGACCTCACGCGGATGCCGGAAAAGCCCAGCAGTTCAGCCCAGCCCGCATAGTCGACCGTCTGAATGTCCTGAGAGGTCGGCCAGACCGGATTGCCGTCTTCAGTGCGCATCTCCCACGACACCTGGTTGAGGTCGTCGTTGTGCAGCACAAGGACAATGAACTGCTGGTTGCTCCATTGCGCCATGTATTTCTTCACGGTGATGAGTTCGTTCATGCCCAGCATCTGGAATGCGCCGTCACCGATCGTGCAGATCACCGGACGGTCCGGATAGGCAAACTTCGCTGCCACCGCATATGGCATCGCTGCGAGCATGGTCGCCAGTCGGCCGGAAAGATCGCCCATCATGCCGCGGCGAAGCCGGATGTGATGTCCGTACCAGTCCGCAGTCGTTCCGGCATCAGCGGTGACGATGGCGTTGGGTGGTAGCCGCTTGTTCAGCTCGTGAAAGACGCGCCGAGGGTTCACACCGTCGGGATAGTTCAGCATCGCTTGTGCTGCTATCTCTTGATCCCACTTACGCATACCCTCTGCAACGCTGTTCTGCCAGCCGAGATCGGTCTTTGCCTGCAGGTGGGGAATCAGGGCGGTCAAGGTCGCTTTGACGTCGCCCCACAGGTTCAGCTCCGTGGGGTAGCGAAGGCCCATCTGCTCGGGCTTGAGGTCAACCTGGATCGCTCTCGCTTGGCCGGTCTTGGGCAGGAACTGCCCGTAGGGGTAGTTGGTACCGAGCAGAACGAGCGTGTCGCAGCCAGCCATTTGATCTGCGCTCGGTCGAGAGCCCAGCAGGCCTAGTTGCTGGGAGTGGAACGCGATGTCCGAGGGCACGACTTGCTTTCCGCGCAGCGCGGTGATGATGCCAGCGCCTGCGAGGCGTGCCGCTTCGAGCACTTCGTCGGTCGCGCCGTTGGCACCGTGACCGACAAGGAAGGTGACCTTCACGCCGCTGTTGATGATTTCAGCCGCCTTTGTGATCTCGCTCTCCGGCGGCGTTATGGCAATCGAGGGTGCAACCGCGCTCGAGCGTGAAACCCAGGTCGCGACCGCAGGTTCTTCCATCTCCATGGCCTGGACGTCGTGCGGGATGATGATCACCGTTGGCGCCAGCCGAACGCGAGCGGTGCGAAACGCGGTGTCGATGACCGCCTGCGCCTGCTGCGGCGACACGATCGTCTGCACATAGGCGGCGACGTCGGCGAACGTGCGCTCGAGGTTGCTCTCCTGCTGATTGAAGGTTCCGAGAGCGTTCAAGCCCTGCTGGCCCACGATAGCGACAACCGGTTGGTTGTCCATGTTGGCGTCGTAGAGGCCATTGATCAGATGAAAGGCCCCCGGGCTCGACGTCGCGACACAGACACCCACCTCACCGGTGAACTTCGCGTGTGCCACCGCCATCAACGCACAGATCTCTTCGTGCGTGGGTCGAATGTAGCTCAGGCCTAAGCCGTCGCGTTCGGCCTGACCGAGGGCACCGTCAAGCTCTCCCACTCCATCGCCGGGGAACCCGAACACCCGCGTCACACCCCACTCGCGGACGCGCTTGATGACGAAGTCGCTGACGGTTGTTGGCATGGCACGTCTCCGGATCGAGGGCGAACAGACTCCTGCGCCATCGCACATTCGATGTCACAGCTTCTACTCGCTGCGGCCCTACCCGGCATCGGGACAACCAAACAGACGATCTGCTGACGGAGGGCACCGGAGTCTTCGCGTGACGAGTACAGGCGACGCACTTGGAGCCAAAGAGTAAAGACTGTGCCAAGCGACGGTTCTAGCTCATTGCAGGGTGGAACAGTCGCGTCGAGGGAAGAGGAGTCGAAACACCGCGAGCTGGGGCCTGCAGCCGGCGTGACTTCGACCCACAGGGTGCTGATACCCGTGGGCGACGCCTGAGCCGCGGTTGGCACCGGCGAACGTTCCGCTTCGTCAGCTCCGACGGCCCCAACCTCAGCGCACCCGCTCGGCGCCCGGCCAACACAGACACCCGACCCCTCGACGACGAACACCCAGACATCGCCGCCGATGCCGCCACCACGCGATGGGACGGGCAACGCCTCCACCGCCGCTACGCGATCAGCGTCCTAGCCCAACGCCGACACGTCGCCAGCTAACTTCGCTGCTGTGGCCCACAATTGCGCGAGGTACTAGCCCATAAGGAGCGTCGATGGCGCAGTGGCGAATCGAGTTGACGACTCAGGACGTAGTGGCACTCGAGCGAGGCATGGAGATCACGGTCTCGGCGATTGACGAGGAACAGGATTCCTCAGAAGACCAGATCGACGTGACGATCAGCCTGCTCGAGGTGTGACCGCATAGTCGTCCGAACGCATGAGGCGGGAGGTTCAGCGACGTCGTGCTCGCAAGACGATGTCGCCGATGTGCGGATTCTCCGGCGGCGGGTCAATGCGCGGCGCGACCACATCAAGCTCAATGATGAAGTCGTCGCCCAGCAACTGACGGAGATCGTCAGCATCGATGTAGTCCGCAGGGTCGACGCCACGCGACTTCATTTGTTCGCGGTGTTCGTCGTCAAGGTCGTGGTAAACAGCGAGCAGCAACCCGCCATGCTGCACCGTGCTGAGCAACGCCCGCACGGCGCCCTCGCCAGCAGCTTTAGGCAGCGCCGGATACTGCAACGACAGGAGGTCGTACGAGCCAGTTGGCAGCGCCACCTGCAGGGCATCTCCGCGGATCCACTCGACAGCGACACCGGCCAGCTCTGCTGCTCCCTCGGCGCGACCGAGTGCCACCTGGGATATGTCGATTGCGGTTACGGTCCAACCATTTCGAGCGAGCCAGATCGCGTCGGCTCCCTCGCCACAACCAACGTCCAGCGCACTCCCCGGTGTGAGGTCGGTAACCTCAGCGACGAGCCTGCCGTTCGGGCGCCCGCTCCACAATGCAGCTTTCTCGCCATACTTCGCGTCCCACTCGTGGGCGTGCACGGGCGTGCTCATTTGCTTCTCGCCATGTTCGTGGTCAGGCATGATTTTCAGCCTAGACGACCGCGTCTAGGTCCCACTGCCCTCGATAGGCGGGCGGCCACCGTGGGTGGCTACCGCACGTGCAGCGAGCGATGATCCATGCCTCGCCGCATCGATGGCAGAATTTCCGCCGAGCCAAGAACTGAGAAATCCCGCGCAGAAGGCATCGCCTGCACCTGTCGGATCGACCACCGATGACGACGTAGGCCCGATGAGATCGACCTCGCTACCTTCACCAACGAGAACACCGCCCGATCCGAGTTTCAACGCCACTACCGGATAGTGCACCCGAAGACTCGCGAGCACATCGCGTGGTTCGGTCTCCCCGCTGAGCACCCGACCCTCGTCGAGGTTCGGCAGGCACACCGACGCACCGCGCGTGCAGGACAGAAACCTCGCCGCACCAAGCTCTTCAAGATACGCGGACGACGATGGGTCGGCCGTCACAACGATCTCGCGGCGGCGTGCTTCTTCGATCAGAGAAAGAACAGCCGCGCGGGGCTCGTCGGCGAACAGGGCGTACCCGTTAACGTGCAACGCGTCGACATGGTCGAGTAACGACGGCGGCAAGTCAGCAGCAGTGAGCCGTTGATTGGCACCACGGTCGGTGTACATCGTTCGCCCGCCGTCGGC
>DASRZB010000523.1:0-4756 GCA_035653855.1 Acidothermaceae bacterium
GGTGCCGTGAACGCGGCAGACAGGTGACTGTCCGATCCGGAAATGGTGGTGCCATCGATTGCCGGTGCGCCGGGCACCGTCGCCGGCGTCACAGAGTCCGCAGCGGACGCAGTGCCTACGCCGACCGCGTTCGCGGCTCGCAGCTCGACCTCATAGGTGGTGCCATTGCTAAGACCGGTGACGACGATCGGACTGGTCGTCGACGGCGCCGCCGTCCACGTCGCACCGTTGTCGGTGCTGTACGCGTACGACGTGACTGCGGAGCCGTGGCTTACCGCTGGGACAAAGTCGATCGAGACCGACCCGTCGGCGGGCGTGATCGAGTTGACAACAGGCGCGTCCGGCACATTGGGGGTGAGGATCGTCGCCGGCGCCGATGCCGCGCCGACACCACCGCTAGTGACCGCTCGAATGGCGACCGCGTACGGCGTGCCGTTGGTCAGGCCGGTGATGGTGAGCGGGCTGGTCGTCGTCCTCGCCGTCGCCCACGTGCCGCCGTTGAGCTGGTATTCATAATCAGTCACCGTGCCGCCACCGAAATAGCCGGCGGTGAAGTTCACCGTCGCCGATCCGACTCCGGTATCGATCGAGCTAACCGTGGGTGCGCCGGGAGTTGCTTCGGGTGTGGCACCAAGGGAGTTGGACGCCGGACCGACGCCGATCGCGTTCACCGCGCGCATCTCGATCGAGTACGGGGTCCCGTTCGCGAGGCCCAGGACTCGAACGGGCGACGTGGTGCTTGCCGCCGAAACCCAGCTGCCGGCACCGTCGATCCGGTATTGGTAGTCGGTGATCGGGGCGACGGAGCTTGCCGCCGTGAAGTCGACGGACAGCGCACCGTCTTGCGCCACGACCGACGTGATCGTCGGTGCGCTCGGCGGGCCGGACGGCGTCACCTGATTCGAGTTCGCGGATTCCGGGCCTTGGCCGTAGGAGTTCACTGCCGCCACGTGGAATATGTACGCGGTACCGTCGGACAAGCCGGTGACGGTCGTTGACGTGCCGATCGACGTTCCGTCGTCGAAGGTGGTCCAGTTCGTCGGGTCGGACGCCGGAGCGTACTGGACGACGTAGTCGCTGATCGGCGCGGAACCCTCGCTGGCAGGTGCGGTCCAGCTGAGACCGACGGTCGTGTCGCCGGGGAGAGCGGCGACGCTCGTCGGCGCGGCCGCGACGCCCGTGCTGTAGGTGATCGTCACCGAACCGTTCGCGTTGTTGTCGCTGTAGTACTCGTAGTCCGCGACGAGTCCGGTGTATCCGCCAATGGAGTTCTGCCCAGGCGAGCCGCCGTAGCCGAGCCACTCGTTCGACGTGCCGGCGCCATACTCGTCACTGCCCTCAGCGCCACCCTGCGCGCCACCGCCACCGGCGCCAGGGGCGCCGCCGTCGCAGCTCGCGCCGGAGACGCTGTGGCAGATGTCGGTGACGTTGTCGCCGTTTTGGCCGTCGGTCGACGTCGCATCCGTACGGCTGGTGTACGACGACGCCGCGACGTGGCCGATAAAAGCGATCGAGCTACCACCTGTCCCGCCGGCGCCACCGGCGACGATCGAGGAGCCACCGATCTGCACGACTGTCGCCCCGCCGCCGCCGCCACCGGCACCGGAGGAGCCGACCGGACCGGCGTCGCCCCCGCGCCCGCCCGCGTACTGAGTCAGCGGGTTCGACCCAGCGGTTCCGCCGCCGTTCCCGGTAGCCGCGTTCGCGCCGCTGAGGCCACCGTGCCCGACTGCGATAGTGAGCACGTCGCCGGGCACGACCGAGAGTGTGCCGGTGACGACGCCCTGGTAGCCGCCAGTCGGCGGAACGCCGCCTGCGTCACTGCCGCCGCGGCCACCCTCCGCGCCGACCGTCCTCAGCGTCAAGGCCGTAACCCCGTCCGGCACCGTGAACGTACCCGTCGCTCCGGTGTAGCTGAACGTCTGCGTCACCGTCGTAGGAACCGACGCCGAGGCAACGCCCGGAGCCGCATAGACAGCGATACTGAGCCCGCCAGCCGCGGCGAGGAGCGCAATGCTCGACGTGCCCGCCAGGAGACGCTTGATCCGACCCCATGCCGATGTCCCAAGCGTACGTACGAGCATCCCGACCTCCGAAAGTGCGTTGCGACTTGTGCATCTGATGCGGTTCTTAAACAAGGCTCGGCGCGGCAGTGCCCTACCTAAGGGATTCGCGAGAACTGGCTTCGCCTGACGGCCAAGCGCTTTGGTGCGACATCGAAGCGGCATGCCACGGTTGCGTAGGTCGGGCACCGCAGCCGATCACCGGCGGCCGCCTGGGCGTTCTCTTCGTGAAGCGACGACAACGCGTTAGGACAGGGCATCACCGCTGCACCATAAACACGTCGATATGTGCGCAAAGCGCAGACGCAATCGTCGGGAGTCCGGACCGGCGATCAAAGGCTCGCGCGAAAAGACCGGCGCCTCGATACCTCCGGTCCGCACGGGACCGTCTTCTGATGGTGTCCACGATGTGGTGTCTTTCCATCGCCACCCAAACGATGGCCATGCGCAGCGAATGCCCGGACGTGAGTTCTTGAATGCTTGCCCGACCAAGGTGCGGGTCACCGTGCGCGTGGTGCTTGCCGAGGTCGCCGCCGCACCGCCGAAGCGATTCGCCGGCCGCCGGTGTTGGGAGGCGATGAGCCCCGCGACGATTGCTACTGGAACGACTACATCGCGGGCTCTCGAAGCGACATCATCGCCTCGCCGCTCGCTCCCGACGGCGCGCCATTGCCAGCCGGTTTCCTGACAGGACCGATCCGCAGCGCCGACGAAGCGCTTGCACTGATGAAGTCGACCGAACCCGCGTGGCGGATCGATGTCCTCGAAGTGATCCAGGACTACCTGAAAGACGAATGATCGTCAGCGCCAACCTGACCTGGGATTCTCATCCACGAAGCACATCCGACTTTGGCCGCTATTGACGGTCATGATCCTGTGCGCCTCGGTGCGGCGTACATGCCCCACTTCGGGTGGATGATCTGACCCGGGCGTATGGCACGGTGGGGTGATGAGGATCGTCGTGCAGGTGCATCCGGGAAGCCGCCAGCCGGCCGTCGGCGGGACGTCGTCCCGGTCAGCGGGGCTGGCAGCCGGACGAAGACCCTCGAGATTCCAGCTGCCGCAGGTGACGCGTGGGATGCGCTGCTTGCGCGCTGATCGACAGGCCCTGCGACCAACTCGCGGACGACGACAAGGATTTCCAGCCAGACAAGGAGTTTCGGCGCTTGCAAGTCAGTGAGGATGCTCACAGCGCCCACGCAGTCCCTATCCAATCCTGTGTAAGTCAGGTCGCTCGGTCCAGCGCACGACGCACCCCGGCTGCCTGCTGTCCGGCGCCGCTCCGGTGGCCGGTTGAGTGGGTAGGGTCGACGGCATGACAGCTGACCCCACGTCGGTGTCGCATCGCGGCGATCCCGTTGGTGCGTTCACCAACCTTGACGACTACAACGCACTGCCGCGTATCGATCGTCTGGTGCTTTCTCCTGACGGAACCCGCTTGGTGTGCTCGGTGCAAAGCCTGTCGTCCGACCGCACGACCTTCCAGACGTCGTTGTGGGAGGTCGATCCCGACGGCGTTAGACCCGCGCGCCGACTGACTCGCTCGGCGGCCGGTGAGTCGGAGCCCGCGTTCGGAGCGGGGGGCGACTTGCTGTTCATCTCGAAACGCCCTTCCGGTGACAAGGGGAGCAAGGCAGTGGGCGACGTGGCTGATGCCGCTGACGCGTCCGGCCAGGTAGCGGCTGTGTGGTGCTTGCCCGTCGCTGGCGGCGAGCCGCGCACCCTGGTGAGCGCGCCGGGTGGGTTGACGGGGGTATATGTCGCGCGCGACGCCGGCACCGTTGTCGTGACGGGGAACGTCTTGCCTGGTGCTGCCGGTACTGACGCCTCCCGAAGGGAGGCTCGCAAGAAGGCCGGCGTGAGTGCTCTGCTGCATGAGAGCACTCCCGTGCGGCACTGGGATCACGACCTTGGTCCTGACCAGGTGCGGCTCTTCGTTGTAGAGCAGGCGGTTGAGGCCGCCGCCGACGCGCGCGACGGCGTAGATCCTGACGCTGAAGCTGCCATGTTGCGCGACCTCGCGCCGTCTGCAGGCCGTGCGCTCGATGAGCCATCGATCGCGATCAGTTCCGATGGTGCCATGGTGGTGGCGGCCTGGCACGAGGTGCACGCGCGGGGACGGGAATCGAGATCGCTGGTGGTGATCGAGACTGCGACTGGCAACCGGCGGGTGCTGGCTGGCACGCCGCCGACCTCGACCGACGCTGACGCCGAGCTCGGTGCCGGCGACGGCTGCTCGCATTGGTACGACCATCCTGCGATCTCGCCCGATGGGCGCCTCATCGTGTGTATCGATGAGACGGAGGCCACCTACGAGCGCGCGCCACGGCTCACGCTGTGGCTGATCGATACAGCGTCGGGCGCCGGGCGCGACCTGCTGCCGAGTTTCCCTTTGTGGCCAGCTAGCCCGGTGTTCAGCACAGATTCGTCAGCGGTGTTTTTTACCGCGGATGACAACGGCCGCCGTCCGATCTTCCGCGTCGACGTTGAGAGCGGCACCGTCGTCAAGCTCACCGCTACCGGTGCTTACAGCAGCGTCAACGTCGCCCCAGCCGGGCGCGACCTGTTCGCGTTGCGGGCCGACGTCGATCGGCCGATGACGCCGGTGCGGCTCAACCCCGACATCGCCGACCAGGAGCCCGTGGTGCTGCGAGGGCCGGGACGGCCGCTGCACCTGCCCGGCCACATCGAGG
>DASRZB010000524.1:0-13829 GCA_035653855.1 Acidothermaceae bacterium
GACGCGAAACAGCGACTGCCGGCCGCGACGAGCGCCACCGCAGGGTTTTCGCAGTCTCTTGAGCGTGGATTGCAGATTCTGACGGTGTTCAACGAGCGCCGCCCGGTTCTCGGCATTGCCGACATTGCCCGTGCCGTCGACCTGAACAAGAGCACCACGCATCGCTACGTCGCGACTCTGGCGCGCTTGGATTACCTCCAGCAGGACCCCGAAACCAAAAAGTACTCGCTAGGCCCGCGGGTGGCGGACCTCGGTTTCGCGGCGATCAACTCGATGGAGATCACTCGGGTCGCAGCACGACCGCTGCAAGCGCTCGCCGACGAGACCGGACACACGGTCAGCATGGCGGTGCTCGACGGTTCAGACATCGTCTACGTTGACCGGCGTCGCAGCGCTCGCGGCGTCCATTTCGGGATGGAACTGAACCTGCACGTCGGCTCCCGGCTGCCTGCATACTGCACGGCGCTCGGGAAAGTCCTTCTGGCGTACCGCGATCCGGCCACCCTGCGAGTGCTACTCGATCGCACGGACCTGGCCCGTCGGGCGCCGAAGACCATCACCGCGCGCGAGCAATTGACCTTCGCCCTGGGTCGCATCCGTGAGACCGGCATCGGAGTGAATGACGAGGAACTGGCACCCGGGCTGCGCGCGATCGCTGCGCCCGTGCGGGCCCGATCGGGTGAGGTCATCGCCGCCGTCAGCGTCGTCGTCCCTCTGAGCATCGCCACCGCTCCCATGGAGCAGCTGAGCGCCCGGCTCGAGCCCCCGCTACGGCGGACGACCAACGAGATCTCCGCCCGGCTCGGGTATCGGGCCGAATCGTCCTAGCTACCGAACTGTCCGAGCTAGCGAGCCGCTCGTTCCAAGTATCGGAACAGCCGGTTGATTATTCAGCGTTGCCCGTCTACGGTCTGCCCCACCTGCGCGGTGTTTTGACGAGGAGGCAACTGGTGATCCTGGACGACTCGAGGTGGAAGGGTCAGATCTTCGTCGGCGGAGCATGGGTTCCCGGTGCCGGCGGCGTCGCCGACGTCATCGAACCGGCGACCGGAGCCACGCTGGCGCAAAGCGGTCTCGCCGGTCCCGCCGATGTCGCGACGGCTGCGGTCAGTGCAAGCGAGGCGCAACGCGAATGGGCGGCGTTGCCGCACCCGGCGCGCGCGGCGGTTTTGCGCAAGGCCGGCGCGCTCTGGGCTGAGCACGCCGAAGAAATCAGCTGGTGGAACATCCGAGAGGTCGGCGCCATCGAGGGAATGGCCGGCTTCGCGGTGCATGTCGCCGAACAGGAGTGCTACGAAGCGGCTTCGCTTCCGAGCCGGCCGTCCGGGGAGATTCTGTCGAGCGAAGGGCCGCGGTTGTCGCTCGCCCGCCGGCTGCCGGTTGGCGTTGTCGGTGTCATCTCGCCGTTCAATGTCCCGATCATTCTCGGCATCAGGTCGTTCGCGCCCGCACTCGCGCTCGGCAACGCCGTCATCCTCAAGCCAGATCCGCGCACTGCGGTTACCGGCGGCGTCACGATCGCCCGAATCTTCGAAGAGGCGGGATTACCGCCCGGTGTCCTTCAGATGCTGCCCGGCGGGAGTGACGTCGGCGAGGCGCTGGTGACGCATCCGTTGGTGAGCGTGATTTCGTTCACCGGTTCGACAGCAGCGGGACGCCGGGTGGGCGAACTCGCGGGCAAGCACCTGAAGCGGGTGCATCTCGAACTCGGTGGCAACTCCGCTCTCATCGTCCTAGACGACGCGGACGTTGACGCAGCAGTCAATCTAGCCGCGTGGGGATCGTTCTTCCACCAAGGTGAGATTTGCATGACGACCGGACGTCACCTCGTGCACACGCGGCTGCACGATGAGTTCGTCGAGAAGCTCGCTGCGAAGGCCGCTCATTTGCCTGTCGGTGATCCCGCGTCGGGTCAGGTTGCGTTGGGCCCCCTGATCGACGCTGGACAGCGCGACAAGGTGCACGGCCTCGTGACCTCGAGCGTGGCAGGCGGCGCAAAGGTCGCGGCGGGCGGCAGCTACGAAGGCCTGTTCTACCAGCCGACCGTGCTGACCAATGTCGAGTTGACGTCTCCCGCTTTCGAGCAGGAAGTCTTCGGGCCGGTTGCCCCGGTGATGCGCTTCGCGAATGCCGACGAAGCCGTTGCTATCGCGACAGCTACTGAGTACGGCTTGTCTCTTGGGATCGTGACGCGTGACGTCCTGCGAGGCCTCGACCTGGCCGCGCGAATACCTACCGGAATCGTGCACATCAATGACCAGACCGTGAACGACGAGGCGAACACCCCATTCGGCGGCGTCGGTGCTTCAGGTACGGGTTCTCGATTTGGTGGTGCCGCAGCCAACATCGATGCGTTCACCGAGACCCAGTGGGTCACGATGCGCAGCGAGCCGCCGTCGTATCCGTTCTGAGCAGGATCCGTTCCGAGCAAGGGATGTAGCTGTGGCGGTCGAGATCACCGCGGCCGTCGTCGAGGCGCAAGACAAGCCGTTCGAGATACAGACTCTCGAGATCGACGAGCCTGGCCCGGGTGAGGTGCTCGTTCGCCTCGTTGCCACCGGCGTCTGCCACACCGACGGGCTCGCGCGCCATGGTGACCTACCCTTTCCATTTCCTGGCGTGCTCGGCCACGAAGGTGCGGGCATAGTCGAGGCAGTAGGGCCCGGCGTGGCGGAGTTTGCGGCCGGCGATCGAGTTGTCATCGGCTGGCCGTCATGCGGGAGCTGCCGCAACTGCCAGGCGGGTGAACCGCGCTACTGCCAATACCTCGGGGAGCTACTGGTCGGTGGCACTCGACGCGGCGGTGAGCCGGCGTTACACCGAACCGACGGAGCGCCGATCCATAGCCACTTCTTCGGACAGTCATCGTTTGCGACCTACGCATTGACCACACCACGCTCACTTGTCGCCGTCCGACCTGATGTTCCCTTGGAGATGATGGGCCCGCTCGCCTGTGGTGTTTCAACGGGCGCGGGTGCGGTGTTGAACACGGCTCGACCGACACCGGGGTCGAGTTTGGTGGTGTTCGGCGTTGGCACCGTGGGGCTGGCCGCCATCATGGCCGCGGGTAACTCACCCGCGACGAAAATCATCGCCGTTGACCGCCACGAGTCACGCCTCAAACTTGCCGCCGAACTCGGCGCGACGCACGTCGTCAACGTCAACACAGCTGATCCGTTGGCGGCGATTGCCTCCATCTGCAGCGGCCCTGCCGACTACGCGTTGGAGTGCACCGGGGTCATTGACATCGTCAGGCAAGCGGCCGACTGCATCGGCATGCTTGGCACCTGCATCCTGATCGGAGGCGCGCCCGCAGCCGCCGAATTCAGCCTGGACCACCTGTCGACGCTGTGGGGCAAACGAATAGTCGGCGTGCTCGGTGGCAGCGGGCGTAGCGCCGAGCTCATTGGCGGATTGATCGACCTCTACGCGCTGGGCAGGTTTCCGCTCGATCGCCTCGTCACGTACTTCGAGCTTGCCGAGGTCGAGAGTGCGTTGGCGAAGTCCTACGACGGATCCGTGATCAAGCCCATCCTGCGAATGCCCGGCTGAGGCAGGTTGCCTTACGATCGTGGCCTGATGCAGTCACGACAGCTCGTTCTCGCGTCGGCGTCGCCTGCGCGGCTGCGACTGTTATGGGACGCCGGGTTTGACCCCATCGTGATGGTCAGCGGCGTCGATGAAGACGCGGTCGAAAGAACCGACCCAGCGACTCTCGTCGAGACCCTCGCGGTCCGCAAAGCAGCTGCAGTCGCCAAGCACGTGCCGGCGAGTTCGGTGGTGATCGGCTGCGACTCGACGTTGAGCTTCGATGGCGACATCATGGGCAAGCCACCGACGCCTGACGCCGCGCGGCTTTATTGGCAGCGCATGCGCGGTCGCGACGGCGTGCTTCTCACCGGTCATTGCGTCATCGACGTCGGTTCGGGTCGTGAGGCATCGGCAGTGGCAAGTACAACAGTGCACTTCGGGACGCCGACAGACGACGAACTCGACGTCTACGTCAGTACCGGCGAACCTATGAAGGTTGCCGGTGCTTTTACCCTCGACGGGTTCGCCGGACCTTTCGTCGATGGGATCGAGGGTGACCACGGCAACGTGATCGGTCTTTCGTTGCCGTTGCTTCGCAAGCTGCTTGCAGACATCGAGATCAGGATCGTGGATCTGTGGCGCTGAAGATCGGGCCGATCGAAGTCGACCCGCCGATCGTGCTCGCGCCGATGGCGGGAGTGACCAACGTGCCGTTTCGCCAGCTGTGCCGAAGCTATGGCGCGGCGCTCTATGTGAGCGAGATGGTGTCCGCGCGAGCCGTGATCGAGCACAATCCGAATACCGAGGCGATGGTGCGGTTCGGCGCCGACGAGCCGGTTCGCAGTCTGCAGCTCTACGGCGTCGACCCCGACGTGATGTACGCGGCTGTGCACCACGCTGTTGATGAGATTGGTGTCGACCACATTGACCTGAACTTCGGTTGCCCGGCGCAGAAGGTGAACCGAGTCGGCGGTGGGGCGGCACTGCCGCTTCGTCGCGTGCTGTTCCGTGCCGTCGTGGCCGCCGCTGTGAAAGCAGCGGGCACGGTTCCCGTGACAGTGAAGATGCGCAAGGGCATTGACGACGCGACGCTGACTTACCTCGACGCCGCGCGCGCCGCCGAAGACGTCGGTGTCGCCGCGATCGCGCTGCATGCCAGGACCGCCGAGCAGTTGTACTCGGGTGCCGCCGACTGGTCGGCGATCACCAAGCTGCGTGAAGCGATCACCTCCGTGCCGGTCTTGGGCAACGGTGACATCTGGGCGGCCGACGATGCGGTGCGCATGATGCGCGAGACCGGATGTGCTGGTGTCGTGGTCGGCAGGGGATGTCTGGGCAAGCCGTGGTTGTTCAGCGAGCTCTCGCAGGTCTTCGCCGGCGTCCCCATCGCGTCCGCGCCGGCACTCGGCGAAGTTATCGCCGTCATGCGTCGCCACGTCGAACTCCTCATGACGCATAAGCGGACGCCGCAACTCGGCATCCGCGCGTTTCGCAAGCACATCGGTTGGTACCTCACCGGATTCCCCGTCGGCGGATACGTACGACGAGCACTGATGGACGCCGAGACTGCGGGCAGACTCGATGCGCTTTTCGACACCCTCGATCCGGCCATGCCATTGCCACCGGCCGCACGCAACCTCCCGCGCGGGCATCTGCACGGACCGCGACCTGTGCAACTGCCCGCGAATTGGCGGCAGCTCGCCGACGACCCGGCGCCTTTGCTTGACGCGGAGGTCGTGTCAGGCGGCTGAGCTCCGCCGCCGGAACTGCGGGCTCGCTATTGCTGGTAGTGCTCGACCTCGGAAATCGGCCGAGCCTGAGCCTGGTTCGGGTCTTCGCCGAATTCGCGCTTGGCCTGGCGCTGCCGCAACAGATCCCAGCACTGGTCGAGCTGTTCTTCAAGTTCGCGGCGCCGGGCCGCGGAGTCCGCGCCACCGCCGCTGAGGCCGTGTTCCTCGGCCACAAGCGCGGAGATCCGTGCCAGCACGTCGTCGTCGGCCATGCTTCCTCCTGGGGTTATGACAAGACTACGGGCGGCGGTGCAGGACCATCGGATACACCGCGGTGGCCCCGAGTTCCTCGAGCAGGGACGCCGCGACCGTCATGGTCCAGCCGGAACTGTAGACATCGTCAACGAGCATGATTGGGCCAGCTGGCAACGGGCCCTCAGCAAGGCCGCCCGCCGGAACCAGACTTGCAGTCACGGCCGCAACGCGCTGCCCCGACGCGACGCCGGACACCGGCCGGGGACCATGCAACTCCAACGCATCGACTACGGCGAGCCGGCCAACCGTTGCAATATGGCGGGCCAGTGAGCTGATCAGCAAGGGATGGGTCCGCGACGGGATAGCCACGACGGTCGTCGGCCGCGCAGCCCAATCCCGTGCCCATCGCGCGAGCAACTCGACGACCCCAGCGGCTACGTCGTCGGGCAGTTCGCCGTCTGGAGCGCGGTCGTCGGTCAACCGAACGACCCGATCTGCCCAACCTGGATCGTCAGCGAACGCGAGGGCTCGCCCGTGCGCCAGTGTGTTGCCGATGCGGCCCCTTCTGGGCGCCCCGGTGCGATCGATGGAGCCTGTGGGCCAGAGCTTGCGCGGCTCGATCACCACATCGATGCCGCGGGCAAAGACGCGGGCGGCGCCGACGTCGGATTCTGAGGCTGAGAACGCCAGACCCGCAGGCAGCACGCCGGTGCACACCGAGCAGACGCCGCAGGCAACGCCGGCGTGCGGGTCGTCAAGGGAGAGCCGCAGAAACGACATGAGGCAGCCACTGCCGGCTGCGTAGCTACGCATGATGCCGGCCTCGGTCGCCCGGGCGGCGGCCAACGCGGCGTAGCGCTTCTGGTCGAAGACCCATGGTTCGCCGGTCGCCTGCCACCCGGCGCCGCCCCGCCGCACCGCACCGTCGACCGCGAGGATCTTGAGCAGCGCCTCAAGTCGGCCACGACGAGAGCCGGTGGCCTCTTCGAGCCTGGGCAACGACAGCGGCTGCGAAGCCGCGCCTAACGCCGACAGCACTGAGGCTGCCAGTACCGGATCCGGCGTTGACGCATCGGCGAAGTAAGCCCAGACCCGGTCGTCAGTCTCCGCCGGAAGCAGCACGGCAACGGCAGTGTCGAGGGCGCGACCGGCGCGACCGACTTGCTGGTAGTAGGCAACGGGCGATGCGGGCGAACCGACGTGTATGCAGAACGCGAGGTCGGGCTTGTCGTAGCCCATGCCCAATGCCGAGGTCGAGACGACGGCCTTGAGCTCGTTGCGTTGCAGTTGGTCCTCGATGCGTTCGCGTTCGTTGGTCTCGAGCTGGCCTGAGTAGGCCGCAACGGCATGGCCACGCGACGTGAGAAAGTCGGCAAGCCGCACTGTGTCTGCGACGGTGAGCACGTAGACGATTCCGGATCCGTCGAGCCGGTCGAGTGCGGCGGCGACCCACGCATACCGCTGCAACGCCGAAAGACCAGGGACGACCCCCAGCTGCAGCGAGCTTCGAGCCAACGTCCCGCGCAGCACTAAAGGCGCCACCGTGTTTCCCGCTGCCACCGTGTTTCCCGCTGCTGCCGTGCTGCCCGCCGCGAGCTGGTCGGCGACGTCGCGGGTGACCCGGTCGTTCGCGGTTGCCGTCGTGGCCAGCACCGGCAGGTCGGGGCGGGTGCTGGTGAGCAGTCGGGTGAATCGCTGGTAGTCGGGGCGGAAGTCGAAACCCCAGTCCGACACGCAATGCGCTTCATCGATCACCAGCATGCCAAGACGGTCGAGCAAGTCCGGCAGTACCGACTCGGCAAAGCGCGCCGACGCGAGGCGCTCGGGGGACGTCAGCAGCACGTCGACCGCGTCGTCAGCCAGCTGCTTCTCGATGGCGGCCCACTCATCGACATTGGCCGAGTTGAGCGTCACCGCACGCAGACCAGCCCGCTGCGCTGCGGTGACCTGATCGCGCATCAGGGCAAGCAGGGGGGAGATGACCAGGACAGGCCCCGACCCGGCAGCGCGCAGCGCGGCGGCGGCGATCCAGTAGACCGCCGACTTGCCCCACCCGGTTGCCTGAACGCAGAGCACCCGGCGGCCCTCGCAGACCAGGGCCTGCGCCGCCGCCAGCTGGTCGGGCCGAAGAACAGCGCTCGGCCCGGCGAGCTCGCGCAGCACCTTGGTCGCTACCGCGAGCAGCTGGTCGGGCTCCACCCGAGTCTGTGTCACTGTCCGAGCATGGCCTACCGGGCAGACAGCGGGCCGACCTCCGCGCAAATGGCCTTCAGCCCAGGCTGGGCGTACCGATATTTCTGTGAGGCTCGGTGACAGGGAAGGAGGTTGTGCGTGGCGTCCCCGGCGGAGGAAGCGCCTAGTCGCGGCTGGATTGCGTGGTGGGCCTACCTCCTGCTGATCTTTGTCGCGTCCGGATGGCTCATCGGCTTGAGCGCCCGAGCTTTGACCCACGACCGCCTGACCGGGTCGACGAGCGCCTTCGTTCTGGTCGCCGCGCTCCTCGTGCTCGGCGAGTTGCGCCCGGTGGTGGCCAGCGGGTCCTACGACCCGGACGGCGTCAGCCTGAGCACTGCGTTCGTCTTCGCCATCTTGCTCATCTGGGGACCAGCCCCGGCCATTATCTTGCAGTTCGCTGGCATCTCGATGCGCGAAGTGTTGATGCGCAAGTCGTGGTGGCGAGTCATATTCAATGCCGGGCAATATGCGATCTGCCTCGCGACCGCCTCGGTAGTGCTGGGGTTCTTCGGAATATCGCCGTCGCTCGCTGCGCCCCACGAGGTGACCGGCGGAACGTTGCTCGGGCTTGTCGTGGCGGCCGTCGTCTACCACCTGATGAACCTGGTGCTGGTCGGCATCATTATCTCGATTCGCCGGGGTACCACGTTGTGGGCGGAGATCATCGACGAGTTCTGGTACTACACCTCGACGACGATGGCGGTGATCGCCTTGTCGCCGGTGATCGCGGTGGTTGCCATCCATGCATGGCAACTGATCCCGCTGCTGATACTCCCGCTCTTCCTCGTCTACAAGACCGCGTCGATTTCACTTGAGCGCGAGCAGCAGTCACTGCACGACGCGCTGACAGGTCTCGCCAACCGCAAGTTGCTGATGGCTCGCACCGGCGAGCTTTTGGGGGAGCTCCAGCTAAGCGATGGCCGGGTCGCGTTGGTCCTGCTCGACCTCGACAGGTTCAAGGACATCAACGACACGTTGGGGCACCCAGTCGGTGACCGCGTGTTGCAGGTCGTGGCAGCACGCGTGCGAGACGCGGTTCGTCCGGGCGATCTCGTCGCCAGGCTCGGCGGGGACGAGTTCGCGATCCTGCTTCACGAGCTGAACGACGAGGCAACGGTTATCGAGGTCGCCGAGCGCATTCGCGCGACGCTGCACGAACCGATCTCCTTCGATGGCACGATGGTCGACCTCGACGCGAGTCTTGGCATCGCGCTGTTCCCCGATCACGGCGATGACTTCGACCAACTGCATCGACGTGCCGATGTCGCGATGTACGTGGCGAAATCGTCGGGCGGCGGCGTCGCTGTGTATGACGTGGAGAAGGACACCAACTCACTCGCCAGGTTAGGTCTGCTCGGTGAACTGCGGCACGCCATCGAGATCGGGCAGTTAGAGCTTTACTACCAGCCGAAGATTTCGCTGGCGACCGGAGAGGTGCTCGGCGTCGAGGCCCTGGTTCGGTGGCACCACCCGACGCTGGGCCTGGTCATGCCCGACCAGTTCATCCCCTTGGCCGAGCAATCCGGGCTGATGCCACGGCTCACCGACCTGCTGCTCGACCAGGCGCTCGGGATGCGTGCACAGTTGGACGCTGGCGGCTCGGGCCTCATCATGGCCGTCAACATCAGCGTGCGTGACCTGCTCGACTACGGCTTCGCCGATCGAGTGGCCGCCGCGCTACGCCGTCATCGCGTCGTACCCGAAACCCTCATGCTGGAGATCACCGAACGCCGGCTGCTCGCCGACTACGACCGGGGTGCGAAGGTGCTGAGCGAGCTCGTCGCGACTGGTGTGCACATCAGCCTGGACGACTTCGGCACCGGATACTCATCGTTGACCCTGCTGAAGCGGGTGCCCGTCTGCGAGTTGAAGATCGACCAATCGTTCGTGTCGAGAATCGGTGACTCCGAGGCAGACGCCACCATCGTCGGGTCGATCGTCGAACTTGCGCACGCACTCAACCTCACGGTGGTCGCCGAGGGTGTAGAGACCACCGATGTGCTCGATCGCCTGAAGGCGCTCGGCTGCGATCAGGCGCAGGGCTGGTTGGTCGGCCTTCCGATGGACGCCGCGACCGCCAGCGCATGGATCACCCGCCATCGCCGTGACCGGCAAGCCGTCGGCGCCCCGCTGCGGGCACTCTCCTAACAGGCCGCCTAAACGGGGTGGGCACAAAGGGCTATCTCCGGGCGGAATATCGAGCCTTCCCGCGACAAGGGGCCGGTCCAGGACCAATACTGAGAAGAATGAACAGGACCACGCCGTGATCCGGCGCCCACTGCCCGGTAGCCCCTTCAACGTGATCACGGTCGCCCGACCGGTCGAGGTGTTCGCGGTGAACGATCGGGTGAGCCACGACAGGTACGGCCTCGGGTGCGTGATCGGCGTCGAGCCCGACGTCGCGGTTCTGGTCGACTTCGGTCCGCGACAGGAGCGCTTGGTCGCTCCGTACCCCCGGCTTACCAAGCTGTAGTGCGAACCCTCTTCACAGGCGGTGTCGTCTTTGACGGTACCGGCGCCCCGGCCGCGCGCGGTGCCGTCGTCATTGAGGGCGATCGCATCGTCGGTGTGGGCCAGGGCAACGGCGACGAGATGGACGCCGATGTGCGGGTCGACCTGGCCGGTGCAGCCGTCGTCCCCGGTTTCTTCGACTGCCACACCCACGTCACGGTGTCCGGCTTCGACTACATGTCGTTGCTACAGCGGCCCTTCTCGTTCCAGTTCTACGAAGCCGTCGAGAATCTCCGGCGCACCCTCGACATCGGCATCACCACGATTCGCGATGCACACGGTGCCGACCTTGGTGTGCAGCAAGCGGTCGAACGCGGCCTGATCCCTGGTCCGCGCATGCAGATTTCAGTGACCGCCATCAGCCAAACCGGCGGTCACGGTGACGGCTGGATGGCATCGGGCAATTGCATCGAGCCCATGCCGACTCACCCCGGCCGGCCCAGTGGAATCGTCGACGGCCCTGACGAGATGCGGCGCAAGGTTCGCGAACTCATCAGAGCCGGGGCCGATGTCATCAAGGTGTTTACGTCCGGCGGGGTGTTGTCTCCGCGCGACGATCCGCGGCACGCGCACTTTCGCGATGCCGAGCTCGCGGTGCTCGTCGAGGAGGCCACTGCCGCGGGCCGCTTCGTGATGGCGCACGCGCAGGGTGCCGACGGCATCAAGAACGCGGTGCGGGCCGGCATCCGATCGATCGAGCATGGGATCTATCTCGACGACGAGGGCATCTCCTTGATGCTCGAACGCGGCACGTGGCTGGTCCCGACGTTGTCGGCTCCCGCGGCCGTGCTCGATCTGGTGGCCGCAGGTGGCCAGGTCCCTGCCGTCGTCATTGAGAAGGCGCACGCGGTGATCGACATCCATCGTCGCGCAGTGACTCGTGCCATCCAGGCCGGAGTGAAGATCGCCATGGGCACCGATAGCGGCGTCGGGCCGCATGGTCAGAACCTGCGCGAACTCGACCTCATGACCCAGTGCGGAATGTCCCCGGCACAGGCGCTGGTTGCGACGACGTCGGAGGCAGCGCGCCTGCTCGGGGTCGACCACGACCGCGGCACGGTCGAGCCCGGCAAGCGCGCCGACTTAGTGGTGCTGGGCGGCAGTCTCGATGACATGACGGGCCTGGCTGATCGCGTTTTGCAGGTCTGGAAAGACGGGCAACGGGTCGCGGGCAAAGACCGGTAATCTGGGTCGGGTCACCTCCGCGGTGACTACGTCCAGCTGACAAGCGTTTCAACCGGAGGCCACCCCCATGGCGATCGCGACCACGAACCCGGCAACCGGTGAGGTCGTGAAGGCGTTCGACCCGATGACGCCCGACGAGATCGAGGTTCGCCTCGAACGGGCCCACCGAGGCTATGACGTACTGCGTCGCTCCTCGTTCGCGCAACGTGCGGCGTGGATGCGGGCCGCCGCCGACATCCTCGATGCCGAGATTGACGACGTTGCGCGCACCATGACGATCGAGATGGGTAAGACGCTCGCGAGCGCGAAGGGCGAGGTCGCAAAGTGTGCAAAGGGTTGCCGTTACTACGCCGACCACACTGAAGAGTTTCTGGCCGACGAGATCGTTGATCCCGGTTCGGTCGGCGCCACCCGCGCACTCGTGCGCTACCAGCCCATTGGGCCTGTACTCGCGGTCATGCCATGGAATTTTCCGTTGTGGCAGGCAATGCGGTTCGCTGCGCCCGCGTTGATGGCAGGCAACGTGGGGCTGCTCAAACATGCGAGCAACGTGCCGCAGTCGGCGCTGTTCCTCGAAGACTTGTTCCGTCGGGCCGGGTTTCCCGAGGGCTCCTTCCAGACGTTGCTCATCGGCTCGGCTGAGGTCGAGCGAGTCATCTGCGACCCCAGGGTCAGAGCGGTCACGCTGACCGGTAGCGAAGCCGCCGGTCGCGCGGTCGCCGCGGTCGCCGGCCGCGAGCTGAAGAAAAGCGTGCTCGAGCTCGGTGGCAGCGACCCGTTCGTGGTGATGCCGTCAGCCAACATCGAGCAGGCGGCCGCGATTGCCACGACTGCCCGCTGTCAGAACAACGGTCAGTCATGCATCGCGGCAAAGCGCTTCATCGTGCACACCGACATCTTCGACGCGTTTGCTGCGGCGTTCGTGGCGAAGATGTCGTCGTTGCGGGTGGGTGACCCGATGGTGGCCGGCACCGATATCGGTCCACTGGCCACCGAGCAGGGCCGCGCCGACGTCGAGGAGCAGGTACGCGACGCGGTTGCCAAGGGCGCCTCGGTTCTGTGCGGCGGCGCGCGGCTCGACCAGCCCGGCTGGTGGTATCAGCCGACCGTGGTCGCCGACCTCACGCCAGACATGAAGATGTATGCCGAGGAAGTCTTTGGCCCGGTCGCTGGTCTCTACCGAGTGAACTCACGCGAGGGGGCCCTCGAACTCGCCAACAGCACCGAGTTCGGGCTTGGGTCGAATGCGTGGACGAACGACGCGGCCGAGCAGGAGTACTTCATCAACGGGCTTGACGCCGGCGCCGTGTTCATCAACGGCATGACGACATCATTTGCGGAACTGCCGTTTGGTGGTGTCCGCAACTCCGGCTACGGTCGCGAATTGTCGAGCCACGGCATCAAAGAGTTCTGCAACGCAAAGACGGTGTGGATCGGCAGCACCGAGGCGGGCACCAACACCCCGACCGCAGGCGACCACAGCGAGTAACGCCCCGCGGTGCAGCGACGCCTAACCGACGGACGACGCGGGCTCGCGTCGCGGCACGGGCCGCAGTTGCAGGTGTCCGAGCAGATGCTCGGTCGCTGCGGCGATCTCGGCCACCGCTTCGTCGAAGGCTTCCTGGTTGGCTGCCGACGGCTTGCGCATGCCAGCGATCTTTCGCACGTACTGCAGCGCAGCGGCGGTGACGTCTGCTGAGGTCGCCTCGTCGATATACGGCGGGCGCAGGGTCTTGATGCTCCGGCACATGCCGACCAGCCTACGACTTCACACCGTCGTCGTCCCGACGATCTAGAACACCGTCGTCGTCCCGACGATCTAGACGCTGGCTCCGACATCGTGTAGGTGGCCCATGGCCAGCTGGTACGAGCGGTACAGCGACGCCTCGGCGTAGGGCAGGCCGTGGGCTTCGCAGAACTCGCGCACGATGGGCACCGCGCGGCGCAAATTCGGCCGCGGCATCGAGGGGAACAGGTGGTGCTCGATCTGCCAGTTCAGGCCGCCCAGCAACATGCCGACCGGCACGCCACCGGTGACGTTGCGCGAGGTCAGGACCTGCCTGCGCAGGAAGTCCAGCTCCTCGTCCTTTGTCAGCATCTTCATGCCCTTGTGGTTCGGGGCGAATGAGCAGCCCAAATACACACCGAACAAGGCCTGGTGGACGCCGAGGAAGGCCAGCGCCTGAAGCGGCGACATCGTCAGCAGCAGCAACGTGATGTACCCGGCAACGTGCACGAACAGCAAGCTCGCTTCGATGCCGCGATTGCGTGCACCGGTCTTTGCCACGGCCTGAATGCTGGCAATCTTGAGGTTTAACGCTTCGAGGGTGAGCAACGGGAAGAAGTAGAACGACTGCCAGCGGGCCGCGAACTGTCCGATCC
>DASRZB010000525.1:0-8852 GCA_035653855.1 Acidothermaceae bacterium
ACGGGCAGGTCGACGGCGTTGTGCAACCACACCGCGGTCGAGGACGCGCCGGTCAGCTGAGCGACACCTGAACGGTCGGCCTGCGCCAAGACCGCTACCTGCATGGCGCACACGCGGCGCGCGATCCGTTCAGCCGCGACCGCCAACTGCGCGATATCGGCGGTAGACATCGACCACAGCGATGCCTCCCCGAACGCATCCAACCCAGCCGAGATCGTCGCAACCGCCGCAACGGCTGGATGCTGGTAATCGGTGGTTGCCGCGCTCATGAATACAACTTAGCGGCAGCCACTGACAAAACTGCGGGCCCAGAAACACCTGTGGAATAAAAGAAAATGAGCACTTATCGAATGCGTTGTGCACAAATAGAGTACCGCCTCTTGACGATTAACTCGCTACGGACTAGGCAAACACGCTGTTCCGCACGCACCGTTGTACGTCATCACGGTCAAGGCAGGTCGACGACCGCCAACACCGGCCGATGGTCACTCGCCCGCTCGATGCCGGGCACGTCAGGAACACCGCAACTTCGCACCTTGATTGCGGCGTCGACGAAAATACCGTCGATCCTCTTCACCGGCTCGATCGCACTGTACGTGTACTCGCCGCCACTGGGCGCAAGTGCAAACGCGTCGGGATAGGTACTGGCAAGCGCGCGCCAGGCGGGTCCATCGGGCTCTTCGTTGATGTCGCCGGCAACGATGACCGGTACACCGCACCTGGAGGTACGCGCGACAATTTCATCGACATGGCGGCGGCGTTCATCGCTGTCGAGATCGAGGTGGATGCTGCCGACTGAGAACCTGGCGCCACCGAGCTCGAGTGTTGCCAGTGCGACACCGCGTTGATGCAAACCACGTTTGCGTGTGAGCAACACATCGGCGACCTCGAGCACTCGCACTTGCAACGCGGCCAGGAGCAACATCGCACCGGCCGGCCGGCCGCCCGTGACGACGACGAGGCCAGATTCCCTTGCCAGGGCGGCACATTTCGAACGCCACCGAAGAAAGCGCGGTGCTTCCTGGATGCACACGACGTCGGGGCTGCACGACCGAATCACCGTCGAGACAGCTTGCGCATCGTCGCGCAACGACCGCACGTTGTAGCTCAGAACGCGCAACTGCGTCGGCAACGCGGGCCCCTTACTCGGCGACGGAAACTACTTGACCAAGTGTGGGGGCGACGGCGGCGGCTCGGCCATCGGGTGATCGGTGGCAACTGTCGGGATCCGCCCAATGTTGTTCGTATCGGGATCGGAGAACGCTGTGGATGTAGTGGCGAGCACGGATTGTGCGCCGTCCTCGTCATGAACGGCGCAGGATGAGGTCACGGGCATGCAGTCACCGGGGTTCGTCGTCCACGTCGTTTGGCCATCGAGCGCGTAGACACTGCCAGTGATGGTGAAGTCATCCCCAAGAGAGAAGCATCTGGTCATAGGTGCGACGGCACACACCGGGCTTGTTGGCGCGGCCGGGGAACCGATCTGATCGAGCACGATGGCTACGCCCGGTATCGGTTGCCCGGGCTGCCAGGCGACATCTGGATCGCTCGCAACGAGCGGGTCTCGTTTGGTGTTGTCCTGAGCATCGATAGTGCCGATATGGCCCTCTACCGTAAGTGTTCCCGCGCCGTAGAACACCAACGTCACGCCCGTTCCCGCTGGCGGGTCGCTCGGGTTGATAGGCGCACCAGCCAAAGTGCTGGCGATACTCCCGATGGCCGAGACATCGAGGTTGACGCCGTCAAATACGTACAGGCCCGGGTGCAGAGTGCACGCTACGGGGATGAGTGGATTGGTGCCTATCGTCACGCCCGTCGGGAAATCGGTCTGTGTGAAGATTCCGGGGGTTGTCGGGCATCCGTTCGTATCGAGGGGCCCGGCCGGCGGCACGTAGCCCGGATCGGTCGACGTCAAGGTGGGATCGGGCAGCATCGCGCGGATCGCCGCGGGCAACCCGGTCGGCGCCGCCTGCGGCTGTGGTTGGCCGGTGCTCTCATCGAGGGCCGGGTCACATGGCCCGCACTCAGGCGGCAGCGGCTGGCCCGACAGTGCTTGTGCGACGGGCGATATGCCGATCGAACTCACACCGAAGAGTCCGCCGAAGGTCGCTGGCACGTGCTGGGTAGGCAACTTGACCCGAACCTGAAAAGACGTCACACCGGGGTCCGGTGACGTCAGCGTCGAGATACAGGCGTTGGTGGGATCGACCGGGTCCGGGGCGAGGATGAGCGGCGTCGGGTCTTTGCAGTCAGTCCAATCCGTGATCCCCATGTTCTCCTTGACGTAGTCCCTCACCGCCGTAACGGCATCGGCGACCGTGCCGCCCGGGCTGGCAAGCGCCCTGACGCCGGCGAGTGACGCCGCGTCGACCGTGCTCTGACTCTGCGAACGCACAACCTGCGCGTGACCGATGTCGATGACGAGTGCACCAAATCCGAACAGCACGACGGACAGGAGTGCCACAAGGATCGCGACGGCGCCATCCTCATGTCGGCGGCTGCGGCAGAGGCGTCGGATCACGTGCACCAGTCCCAACCGCCTGGTGGCGAATCCTCCTCGCCACCTGGATCGGCCTGCTGGTTCGCCAGCGCAACTGTCTCGAGCTGTGTGACGACCTTGGAGCGAATCGCGACCTGACCGTCGTGGCGTGGCAGCGGCACATACCCGGTCAGGCCTTGAACGTCGATGACCTCGCAGACGATGAGCTGCTGCCCCGGGTACCAACCCGCCGGGTTCGTGCCGTTAGGGGGGGCGGCCGGAAACACGACCTTGACGTACGACGTCCCGGTGATCGAGCCCGTGTTGTTCTTCACCATGCACATCAGTTCGCCCACCTGTGTCGACACAGCGGGCGCGTCCGTGGGTGTCGTACAGGTTGCGTCGAGATTGCCGACGATGGCCTGCCGGGCTGCCGTCTGAACGCCCGATTCCGCGTTGAGCGTGTTGCTGAAGTAGAGGCCGTAATCGATGATCCCGAACAGGATCAGGACCAGGACCGGGAGCACCAACGCGAACTCAAGCGCAGCAGCACCGGCATCGCGGCGTGAATCATCGGGGCGCGCGCGGGAAGACAATCGCCGCCCAACCAGTCGCCGCATAACGGTTAAGGCTAGCGACGGGAAGGCTTCAGCGGGTGCGCGCGAGATCCGCGGCGCCCACAAGGCCAGCCGAGCTGCCGAGCGCAGCAGCCAGGATCTGCGCGTGCGGGCGGTAGGCGCCGCCGCTCAGCGCCGCGTCGAACGACTCTCGGGTCGGATCGATGAGCAGGGCGCCGGCATCGGCAGGACCACCGCCGACCACGAAACACACCGGGTCAAGGATCGTGGCGAGATCGGCGAGCCCTTGCCCGACCCATCGGCCGATGGTGTCGAAGCACTCCCGCGCCCCTGGGTCGCCAGCGTTCGCTGCCTGGGTCACGAGTGGTCCGGTGATGGCGTCGACTTGACCGACGACGGCTTTCATCAATAACGGCGTGCTGGACGGCGCCGAGCGGGCCATCTCACGAGCAGCCCGCACCAGCGCGTTGCCGCTGGCGTACTGCTCCCAGCAGCCGCGATTGCCGCAACCGCACGGGCGACCGTCAGGCACCACGCGAATGTGTCCGGGCTCGCCGGCGATGCCGAACCCACCGCGGTACAGGTGGCCCTCCAGCACGATGCCGCCACCGATGCCGGTGCCGAGGATGACTGCCACAACGGTGTCGCGTCCGCGGGCGGCGCCGAACCTGTGTTCGGCCCACGCGTGGCAGTTCGCATCGTTCTCGACGACGATCGGCAGGTCGATCAGCTTCGAGACGCGCAGCTTCAGGGGCTCGTTGCGCCAGACGAGGTTCGGCGCGAACATGACGTTCGCGCGGTCGAGGTCGATCCAGCCTGCGGCGCCAATACCGACCGCCTCGACCTCGTGGCGGGTGCGCAGTGAGGCGACGAGGCCAGCGATGACTTCGGCAATAGCCTCACCGTCGGTCTTCGGCGTACTTTGCCGATCCTGATCGAGGATCTGACCGTCTTCGTCGACCACGCCGGCCAGCACTTTGGTGCCGCCGACGTCGACGCCAATCGTCAGGCCCATGGCGTCATGCTTCCACGCGGACCTTCAAAGCCCGCAACGCGGTGTCGATCAAGACCTGCTCGGCCTTGCGCTTGAAAACCCCGAGAAGCGGCATGTCGATGTCGATCGACAGCGCGTAGTCGACCTCTGTGCCGCCTGCTGCAGGCGTGAGCCGGTAGCTGCCATCCATGGCCTTGATCGACGTCGCACGGACCAACCGCCAGCTCACCTCGTCGTCCGCCCATGTGTATGCGAGCACGTAGTCGTCGACGACGACGCCTGCGTCGAGCACAAAGCGGACCACGGTGGCGCGTCCTGTCTCGTCGGAGTCGAGGACCTCGACTGCCTGAATGAACGTGATCCACCGCGGATACGACGGGAAGTCTGCGATGACTCTCATCACGGCGGCCGGGTCGGCGTTGATGACGATTCTCGACCGGCTGAGTTCAGTCACCGCGCACACCCTACTGGTCGACAGCGCCACAATCACGGACGAGCGACGCTCAGACAAGCATGCCGATGATGTACAGGGCGGCGGTAATGATCGCGATGATCGCGGCCGCACCCCCGGCAATGATCAGGGTCTGCGTACTGACGGGCAGACCCCCGGGCCCGATGCGATCGAGCAGGTCGGGTTCGCCGCGCGCGCCGTCCAGAAATCGCGTTGCGCAAGTCGGGCAGACGTCCTCGTCGAACGACACGATTTCGCCGCACCCTGTACACGGCCAACCGACCGGCGGAGCCGAGGGGTCGGCCTCCGTACCGGATGCGGCCGGCCGCAGGAGCGCCTGCGCCGCCGCTTCGAGTGGTGACAGCGACGGGCCGACTGGAGTCGCACCGGCTGCGTAGCTGGGTTCCCGAGTGCTGACCGCGACCGGCTCCGGCTCTGGTTGGGGCCGAAGGTCGACGTAACACAGGGTGCACCACTGCACGCCTGAGCGCAGCAGCGCGCCGCACTGCGGGCAACGAACATCGGCCGGGTCGGTCACGACGTTGTCGTCGGCAGTCCGGGCGGGCGCCTTGACCCTTCGCGTGAGCAAATGGCCTCATCAGATACGTTCCGTCGCGGAGCCGACGAGCGCCTCAGCGCGAGAACTCGGCTGTCTGGAGGGAACGGTTGCGCGAGTTCACCTCGCCGGCGGTGGTCACCATCGCCGACGACGCGACCTTGACCGACATCGTCATGACGCATGCCAACACGAGGCCGGACGCCGTGATATTCCGCCGCCGTCCCGCGGCAGCGGAACCAGGGACGACAACAAGCACTACGTGGACGCCGGTCACTGCGGCGGAGTTCTTCGCGCAGGTCGCATCCCTGGCCGCCGGGTTCCTCGCGGCCGGATTGGCGCCTGGCCAGCGAGTCGGGCTGCTGTCGAGAACGCGGTACGAGTGGACCCTGACCGACTACGCCCTGTGGCATGCCGGCCTGGTGACAGTTCCGATCTATGAGACCTCGGCCCCCGACCAGATTTGTTGGATCCTCGGCGACTCGCAGGCCGTCGGTGTCGTGCTCGAGACCGACAAGCACGCAACGACCGTTGCCGAGATCCGCGACCAGGTCCCAGACCTCCGCAAGATCTGGGTGATCGAGAACGGCGACCTCGACGGCCTGGCGCGCGAGGGCGACGCAGCCGAGCCGGCCGTGCTCACGGCGGCGCGCGAGTCCGTGAATGCGGCCTCACTCGCGTCGATCATCTACACGTCTGGCACCACCGGACGACCGAAGGGCTGCGCCCTCACCCATCGCAACCTCCTATTCGGCGCGACCAGCGCCGTCGAGAGCCTGCCCGCACTGTTTACCGGCGATACCAGTGCGTTGCTCTTCCTGCCCCTGGCACACGTCTTCGCGCGCGACATCCAAGTCGCCTTGGTGCACGCGGCCGTACCGGTCGGTCACTGCCCCAGCACCCGTTCGTTGCAAGAAGACCTCGCCGCGTTCAAGCCGACGCTGCTGCTCGCCGTCCCCTTTGTGTTCGAAAGGCTTTACGCCGCCGCGCAACAGAAGGCCGTCGACCAGAGCAAGGGCAAGATCTTCGCGCTTGCGGCGGCCACGGCAATCCACGCCAGCGAGGCGATAGAGCGTGGGAAGGTGCCGCTGACCCTGCGGCTGAAGCGTGCCGCGCTCGACGTCCTGGTATTTCGCAAGCTCCGCGCCGCGCTCGGCGGCGACGTGCAGTGGGTGATTTCCGGCGGCGCCCCGCTCGGCGTCCGGCTCGGCCATTTCTTTCGGGGTGCCGGAATTCCGGTCCTCGAAGGGTGGGGCCTGACCGAGACAACCGCGGCGGCAGCGGTGAACCGCCCCGACGCGGTCAAGATCGGCACCGTCGGACCACCACTCGCGGGCACGACAGTACGGGTTGCCGACGACGGCGAATTGCTGGTGCACGGCGAGCATGTCTTCAACCAGTACTGGGCCGATCCCGATGCCACCGCGGCCTCGCGCGATGCTGACGGATTCCTGCACACCGGTGATATCGGAGCCATCGACGACGACGGCTTCATCACGATTACTGGCCGCAAGAAGGAAATTCTTGTCACAGCCGGCGGCAAGAACGTGCCACCCGCCCCACTCGAGGACCGCCTGCGCAGTCATCCCCTGATCATGGAAGCCATAGTGGTCGGTGACCGGCGGCCTTATATCGCCTGCCTGGTCACGATCGACCAAGAGGCGCTCGCCACTTGGAAGACCAAGGTCGGCAAGGACCCCGCGCTGGGTCTAGCCGCTCTGCGGGATGACCCGGATCTGCTGGCCGAGATCGGGGCGGCAGTCGAGGAGGCCAACCGGGTGGTGTCGCGTGCGGAGTCGATTCGACGCTTCCGGATCCTCGATCAGAACTTCACCGAGGCTGGAGGTCAGCTGACCCCGACGCTCAAGGTGCGGCGAGGCGTGGTCATGACGCAGTTCGCCGACGAGATCGAAGGTATGTATTCGCCCACGGCGCCGGGCACCGAGATGGCACCCTGACATACAGAGGTGCGGGGACATACAGAGGCGGGGGCCAACAGGTAAACGCAGGGACGGTCGAGCAGACAAGCGAGATCGCGCGCAGCCGGAGGTGAGCAGTGGTCGCCGACACACCCGCGCACGTCGAAACGATCGGCCTGCGTGTCGCTTTCGGCCCCGTCGTAGCGGTCCACTCGCTCGACCTGACGGTGCAACCCGCGTCGGCCGTCGCCCTCGTGGGCCGCAATGGCGCCGGCAAGTCGACAACGTTGCGGGTGCTGGCCGGCGTCCTCCCAGCGACGAGCGGCCAGGTGATGGTCGCCGGCGTTGATGTAACGCGTGACCCCGCGACGGCAAAGGCGCACGTGGGATATTGCCCTGACGTCGGCGGCCTGATTCCCCGTGCAACACCGTGGGAGCACCTGGCATTGGCGGCCCAGCTGCGCGGGCTAGGACCTGGTTGGAAGGACCGCGCGAGCGAACTACTCGATCTCTTCGATCTCGTTGGCGCGGCCGATCGGATCACCGCAGGTTTCTCCCATGGCATGGGGCGTCGGCTTTCGGTCGTGCTCGCCGTACTGCATGAGCCGTCAGTGTTGCTCCTCGACGAGCCGTTCGACGGCGTCGACCCGCTCGGTGTCGACGCGACGCTGCAAGTGATTTCAGCGGCGCGGGATCGCGGTTCGGCGGTGGTCGTATCGACACACCTGCTCGAGCTCGCAGCAGCGGCCTGCGACGAGGTTGTCGTGCTGCGCGCAGGGCAGATCGTCGCAGCTGGCCCGTCGACCGAACTCCGCGGCGAGGCCGGCGAGCTGCGTTACCGGACGCTGCTCTCATGACGGCCCTGCCCTCATGACAGGCGCACAACTCCCTGCCCTCGTCAGGCTGCGCTGGCGGATGGTCAGGGCCGAACGCGTCCGCGTCGGGCTCCTGGTGCTCGCTGCGTGCATACCCGGTCTGCTATGCGCCGCCGTCATTGCGGGTCAGCTTGCGCCACCCTCCCGGTCGTTCGACGTCACCGTGCTTGGACCAACCGCATTCCTGGGCTTCGCCGTGCTCTCGCTCGTCGCTCCGCTCGCGGCCGGCGGCGGCAACGAACTGTTCCCTCCCGAACAACTCGTCGCCTACCCGATCCGACCCGCGACGCACTTCTTCGAGTCGTTGCTCGTGGCGCCGCTGAACCTGGCGTGGATGAGCCAGTTCGTCCTGCTCTTCGGCATGACCTCGTTCGTGACCGGCGCCCGGCCAGGCCTCGGACTCGCCCTGGTCACGACTCTGGTCTACGTCGCCATGGTCACGGTCGCCGGCCAGCTGGTCGCGTGGGTTTTGATCGGCGCCCGCCAGAGCCTTCTCGGCCGGCGCGCCGTGTGGGCTCTGACGGCGGTCATCGTGGTGATCACGGTCATCGTGCTTCACGCACACCTCGGGTACCGAGTCCTCGACAACGCGCCGACGAAACCGGCGGTGTCCGCCGTGCTGGCGGGCGGTGCGCATCGATACGCCGCGTGGGCGTCCGGAACGGTTGCGCTGGCGGTCATTTTGCTGGGCTGTCTTTGGTGCGGGCCGCGGATCTGCGCGTGGGCACTTCGGCGCCCCGGCGACCGAACCAGGTTTCGGGAGTCGCGCGTCGAGCGCCGCCGGCCGATGCCGGCAAGCCCGCTCGCCACTCTCGTACGCGTCGACCGCGCCAACGTCTGGCGAGCCGCACCGCTGCGTCGTGGCCTACTCGTGCTGGCGGTCCTGCCCGGCGTCGTCGCGGCCACTGCGGCGTTGCGCTGGGATTCACTGGTGCTGCTTCCCGCGCTCGTCGCTGCCGGCGCTGGACTCCTGTACGGCGTCAATATGTTCTGCCTCGAC
>DASRZB010000526.1:0-15988 GCA_035653855.1 Acidothermaceae bacterium
GCCAAGCTCGAGGGCGGTGCGTTGCAATTGATCCAGCAACAGATGGCCGATGCCCTTCGCCCGCATGGCAGGGTCGACGGCGAGAGTTCGCACCTCGGCCAGGTCCTCCCACATGACGTGCAGCGCGCCACAGCCGACCACTGAAGGCGCCGCGGCCCCCGCTGATCGCTCGGCAACCCAGAATTCCTGCACATCTTCGTACAGCGTGACAGTCGGCTTATTCAGCAGTTTGCGCTCAGGAGCGTACGCGTCGACGAATCCCCTGATGGCCTTCACGTCGGCGGTGCGGGCGCGACGAACGACGATGTCGGCGGGTGGCGGGGTCATGCTTACTCAGGCCTGACCAACGGGAAAAGGATCGTTTCGCGAATGCCCTGCCCGGTTAGCAGCATCACCAACCGGTCGATACCGAGGCCAAGGCCGCCCATGGGCGGTGCCCCATATTCGAGAGCGCGCAAGAAATCCTCATCAAGTTGCATCGCCTCGGGATCACCACCCGCGGCCAATAGCGACTGTTCTGTCAATCTGCGGCGCTGCTCGATTGGATCGACCAATTCGGAGTATGCGGGGGCGAGCTCGACGCCATTCACGACAAGATCCCACGCTTCAACCAATCGCGGGTCGTCTCGGTGCGGTCGCGCAAGGGGTCGGACTGATACCGGGTAATCCCGGATGAATGTCGGCTCGACCAGGGTGTGCTCGACGAGCTTTTCGAACAATTCCAAAACGATATGCCCGTGATCGTGACCGGACTGCCCGAGCGGCAGGGCAACGTCGTACTGGGCAGCTATCGCCCGCAGCTTTTCTACGTCGGTGTCGATCGAGACTTCCTCACCGACCGCCTGCGAGACCGCGTGGTGGATCGTCATCGTCCCCCATGGCGCGGCTAGGTCGATCGACCCGCCGCGCCCATCAGGCACCAATGGGGTGCCAACGACAAGCGCAGCGTCGAGGACGATGTCGTGGGTCAGGGCAGCCATCGAGTCGTAGTCGCCGTAAGCCTCGTAGGCCTCGAGCATCGTGAACTCAGGGCTGTGGGTCGAGTCGACACCCTCGTTACGGAAGATCCGGCCGATCTCGTAGACCCGCTCGATCCCGCCGACCACGACGCGCTTGAGATAGAGCTCGAGTGCGATGCGCAGGTACATCGGAATGTCGAACGCGTTCAGATGTGTCTGAAATGGCCGGGCCGCCGCTCCGCCGTGCAGCAGTTGAAGGGTCGGGGTTTCGACCTCGAGGTAGCCGTGCCGAGCGAGCGTCTCCCGCACCGACCCGAGCACAGCCGCCTTGATCCTGACCATGTCGCGAGCATCGGAGTTCGCGATCAGATCGACGTAACGCTGCCTGACCCGCGATTCGGGATCGGTGAGTCCGCGGTGCTTGTCCGGCAGGGGACGCAAGCACTTGGCGGTCAACGCCCACGAATCGGCGAGGACCGAAAGCTCGCCGCTGCGGGAGGTGATGACCTCACCCTCGACGCCGACATGATCACCAAGATCGATCGCCGACTTCCACAATGCGAGCGAGTCGGCACCGAGCCGGTCGAGTGAGATCATCACCTGAATCTCGCCTGACCCGTCGCGGATCGTGGCGAAACAGAGCTTGCCGGAGTTGCGCGCGAGCACGACGCGGCCCACAACGCCGACGTGATCACCGGTGGCGGCGTCGGGCGGCAGATCGATGTGCGCCGCGCGCACCTGCGCGATGGTTGCCGTCCGCGGGAAGCCAGCCGGATACGGCTCGATGCCCTGCGCGCGCAACCACTCGACCTTCTCGCGGCGCACCAGCATTTGCTCTGGCAGCTCGTCACTCACGGGCGGAAGGCTATCGGCCAAATGGACGACGTCATGCGATATTGCGTTCGAACATCAACCGCAGCCCGATCAAGGTCAACCACGGCTCGTGGACGTCGATGAGCCGGCATTCCTCGAGCACCACGGTTGCGAGCCCGCCGGTGGCAATCACTGTGGCCGGTGTCCCGAGTTCGGCGATGATCCGCTCGGTGATGCCGTCGACTTGCGACGCGAACCCGTAAATGATGCCTGACTGCAACGACTCGACGGTGTTCTTCCCGATCACCGACCGTGGCCGCACCAACTGCACCTTCATTAGTTGAGCGGCGCGCGATGCCAACGCATCGACCGAGATCTCGATGCCCGGCGCGAGCACTCCACCCAGAAACTCACCCTTCGCGGAGACCACGTCGAAGTTGGTCGAGGTCCCGAAGTCGACGACGATGGCCGGGCCGCCGTGCAGGGTGAACGCAGCAAGCGTGTTCACGATGCGGTCGGCGCCGACCTCCTTCGGGTTGTCGTATAACACTGGTACGCCGGTTCGGATGCCGGGCTCGACGACCACCAGCGGCACCGCATCGAACCAGCGCTCGCACATCGACCGCACTTCGCGCAACGCTGACGGCACGGTCGAGCAGCACGCGATCCCGTTGACACCTCCATCGCTGGCATCCGATGCTCCCAGCAGGCCAGTGACGAGCAGCCCCAGCTCGTCGGCCGAGCGGCGCGGATCGGTGGCGAGCCGCCAGTGCTCGACGATGCGCTCATCGTGGAAGAGGCCGAGCACGGTCTGGGTATTGCCGACGTCAATCGTCAGCAGCATCGGTACTCCTTGCCCGCAGGTCGACGCCGATGTCGAGCACCGGCGCAGAGTGTGTCAGAGCACCCACTGAGAGGTAGTCGACACCTGTGGCGGCCACGGCGGCGGCAGTCGCCAAGGTCAGCCCGCCACTGGCTTCCAGGCGGCACGAGCTGCCGCGTTCGCGCACCAGCGCGACCGACGCCCGCATGGCCTCGAGCGACATGTTGTCGAGCAAGATGAGATCGGCGCCCGCCTCCAGCGCCTCACCAACCTGCTCGACGGTGTCGCACTCGACTTCGACCGGAACCTGCGGAAACGCTGCGCGCACGGCGTGGAATGCGGCCGCAACGCCACCTGCGGCGACCACGTGGTTGTCCTTGATCAAGGCCACATCGGACAGCGACAGCCGGTGGTTCACGCCGCCCCCGCACCGAACCGCGTACTTCTCCAACGCGCGCAGGCCCGGTGTTGTCTTCCTGGTGTCGCGGATCGACGCGCCACTGCCGGCGATGGCATCAACCCAGGTGCGCGTGAGGGTCGCGATGCCGGACAAGTGACCAAGCAGGTTCAACGCGGTGCGTTCCGCGGTGAGCAGCGAACGCGTCGCACCAGCCGCCGACAAGACGACTGTGCCCGGCTCGACGCGCATGCCGTCGACGACACGTTCGTCGATATCGACGACCCCGCCCGTCGCCGTCCACAGCACTGCCGAAGCGATCGGCACACCCGCGACGACGCCGTGCGCTCGCGAGACAAAATCGGCGACCGCTTCGTCGTCAGCCGGGATGACCGCCACGCTGGTCACGTCGACGCCACCAGCCAAATCCTCTGCCAGCGCCGCGGCGACCAAGGTCTCAACAGCAGCGGCATCAAGCCCAGCCTCGGTGAGACGCCCGCCAAGCGCGGTGGGCAGGCTCATGGAGTCAGTGCGACGACGGGCGCAGCCTCGAACACCGTTTCCGGCAGGCCGCCATCGAGAAGTGAGGTCACCAGATGTCCTCGCCATGCGGGCGACGTCTCGGGATAGTCCTCGCGCCAGTGGCAGCCGCGGGTCTCCGCACGCAACCGCGCGCCAGCGACCAGCGCGTTCGCGACCGTGTGCAGGTTGGTCGCCTCCCATGCCTCGACGCACGGTTCGACGACCTCGCCGGTCGCAGTTTGCGCGCCGATCCGAGCGAGCGCGGCGGCAGCGGCCGCGAGGCTGTCGGCGTTTCGCAGCACACCAGCACCGGCAGTCATGGCGGCCTGGACGCCGACCAGTGCTGATGACGGCAACAATCCGGCGATCCGCTTGTCGATGGCAGGTTCGCCCACGGGCGGCAACGATCGCGCCAGCTCGTCCGCAATCCGGGCCGCGAACACCAACCCCTCGAGCAGGCTGTTCGATGCCAGCCGGTTCGCGCCGTGCACTCCGGTGCACGCCACCTCGCCGCATGCGTACAAGCCAGGCACGCTGGTGCGGCCGAACAGATCGGTGCGCACGCCGCCACTCGCGTGGTGAGCGCCTGGCACGACCGGGATCGGTGTCGTCACCGGGTCAATGCCATTCGCGCGGCAGGAAGCGGTAATGGTGGGAAAACGCTCGGCGAGATCGGGCACCCCGCGGGCATCGAGAAGCACGTGATCTGCACCCGTCTCGCGCAGTTGGCGCACGATCGCCTGCGCGACGACGTAGCGCGGCGCGAGCTCAGCTAGCGGGTGCTGGCCAACCATGAAGCGGCGGCCGAGCACATCGACGAGCACCGCACCTTCACCCCGCAACGCTTCGGAGATCAGCGGCTGCTGGCCGGCCGCACCAGGTCCGAGCCACAACACGGTCGGGTGGAACTGGACGAACTCCATGTCGGTCACGTCCGCACCCGCGCGCAACGCCAGCGCCACACCGTCGCCGGTCGCAACCGGAGGGTTGGTCGTCGATGCGAACACCTGCCCGAGACCACCGGTCGCCAGCACGACCGCGCGGCCGAGAGCGGCTCCGACGCCGTCACGCCGCCCGGCCCCAATCACGTGCAGGGTGACACCGCAGGCCCGGCCGTCGGCAGTCTTCAGCAGGTCGATCACGAGGGCGTGCTCGATGATCTCGATGCCTTCCGTCGCCTTGACCGCAGCAATCAGCGCGCGCTCGATCTCCGCGCCGGTTGCGTCGCCGCGGTGCGCGATCCGGCGTCGCAAGTGGCCGCCCTCCCGCGTCAACGCGAGGTCGCCCGCGTTGTCGCGGTCGAACCGCGTTCCGAGTTCGACGAGCTCGCGCACGAGGTCGGGGCCCTCGGTGACCAGCACCCGCACTGCTTCCTCGTCGCACAGGCCCGCGCCCGCGACGAGCGTGTCGGTCAGGTGGTCGGCAGGGCTATCACCCGGCCCGAGCGCGGCGGCAATGCCACCTTGTGCCCAGCGAGTCGAGCCAGCGTCGAGTTCGGTCTTCGTGACCAGCAGCACAGTGCCAGCGCGGCGGGCCTTCAAGGCCGTGGTCAGGCCGGCGATCCCGCTGCCGACCACCACAATGTCGGCCCGCGCGGTCCAGCCCGGTTCTGGGGCGGCCAGCCGCTGCATCAAGCTCACCCGGTCACCTCCACAGACTCATTGTCGATCAGCCGGGTACCTCCGACGCGAGCGGCCACCGCGAGAACCGCTTGACGGACCACGTGAGCGTCGGCCGCGACGTCCTCGAAGGTATCGGGGTCGACGAGCGCAACGTAATCGGTGTCGACACCGGGTTGGGCGCCGAGCACCGCCTGAGCCGCAGCCACGATGTCGGCGGGTGCCTTACCACCGCTGGCCGCTTGCGCCCCTGCCCCGAGAGCGCGTGGCAACGCCAGCGCCGCGATCCGATCCTGCGCCGTCAAGTAAGCGTTGCGGCTCGACAACGCGAGCCCATCGACGTCCCGGATGAGCGGTGCAGCCTCGATGCGGACCGGCAGGTCGAGATCGGCCACCATCGCCCGCACGAGCGCGAGCTGCTGGGCGTCCTTGCGGCCGAACACCGCGACGTCAGGGCGCACAAGGCCGAACAGCTTCGCCACGACGGTGAGCACGCCGTCGAAGTGTCCTGCGCGACTGGCGCCCTCGAATCGCTGACCCATCGGGCCCGCCACCACCCGCACCACGGGCTCGCGCGGGTACATCTCGGCGCGACTCGGCACGAACGCCAAAGCAACACCTTCTTCAGCACACATCGCAAGATCCGCCTCGAGCGGCCGCGGGTAGCGATCGAGATCTTCACCGGCCGCGAACTGCAGCGGATTCACGAAGATGCTGACCACCGTGTGGTCGGCGATTTCGCGAGCCCGCCGTATCAGCGAGCGGTGGCCTTCGTGCAAGGCCCCCAACGTTGGCACGAGAGCGACGGTCGGGCCCAGCGTTGCGCGCGCGGCGTTGAGTTCCGCGCGAGTGCGGGCAACGGCGGTCACGAGCTCGACCTTCGAGACAGGACGCCAAGGAGTGCGGCCGCATCGTCGGGCGGCAAGAGGCCAGCGGCAAGAGCGCGATCGGCGGTCAGCCTCGCCATCGCGACGTAGGCGGCGGCGGTTTCCGGGCTGACCCGCATGAGCGCGTCGACATGCGCGGCGACGGTACCCGCATCGCCCCGAACGACGGGCCCGGTCAGTCCGGCGTCACCGTGGCGCAACGCGTTGTCGAGCGCCGCCGACAGCAACGGCCCGAGAAGTCGCTGCGGGTTCTCCACGCCAGCCGCGCGAAGGAGGTCCATGGAGGACGCGACCAGCGTCACGAGATGGTTCGCACCGTGCGCCAGCGCCGCGTGGTACAGCACCCGATCCGCTTCGTCGATCCAGACCGGCTCACCGCCCATCTCGAGCACGAGGGCTTCGGCGACAGGTCGAAGAACGGGCACCGATGTCACGCCGAAGCACACGCCGGTGAGTCGATCGAGATCGATGCTGGTACCGGTGAACGTCATGACCGGATGCAACGCGAGGGGCAACGTGCCGATCGCGGTCGCAGGCGACAACACGTCGATGCCGTACCGGCCAGATGTGTGCATCACGAACTGCCCGGCATGCAACGCATCTGCATTGACCAGTCCTTCGACCAGCCCCGGCAACGCGTCATCGGGCACCGCGAGCAGCAACAAATCGACGTCCGGCCCGATCTCGTCGGGAGTACGGATGGGGACGTCGGGCAACAGCGCGACGGCGCGACGGCGGGACGCCGATGACACCGCTGACACGGCGACGACCCGGTGGCCCGCTCTGGCGAGTGCGGCACCGAGCACCGCCCCGACACGGCCAGCGGAGATGACACCGATCGCCAAGCGGCCAGGCCTGGTGTGCGGAGCGAATTGATTCACAATCGGCAGTTCCAGTCCTCGCGCGGGTACCGGACGGTGCCGAGCCTACCCGGTGGTGGCGGGGCCACGGTTTGTCGTGATTGCAGAGTTGGTCGTCATCCAGCGATCAGGAATCCGCAGCGCGCGGCCGCGTTCGGCCCGCAGGACTTCGGCATCGACAATGCGGCGACCCTCACCGAGGTCTCGGTAACGCAGCACCACATCGACTGGACCTTTCGTCGAATCGACGTGCACCGTGGCGAGTCGAAGGGCGCGCTGCCACGGCCCGACCGACAACCGCACGCTCTGGATCTTCTCGTGTCGCATCACTGCGTGCACCTTTGTCAGCAGCCCACTGCGCACGCTGACGATCGCCTCGTCGGCACCAGCGCGGTAGGTCCACCAGAGCAACGGCGACCGCCACTTCGCCCGACCTGGCACGCGGGTCATAGGGACCGCGTCGATGGTGACACCGGGCAACGCCCGACCGACCACCAGCAGCGCCTGTTCGCGCGAACCCACTGGCAGCAGAACCGAATTGTGCTGGCGACCGTCCTCCGCCCGATGTCCTGCATAACCGGCGATGTTGGCGTCGACCCGCACCCAACCAAAGAGCCGCCACATCAGCGGTTGGACGATGCGAATGGCTTGCACCCGACCAGGCGGCACCGTCTGTGCGCGCGTCTCGAAAAGCCCGTGCCGCAGGCGCAGACCGTCGGGCGAATCGGCGACGGTGAATCCGAAATGCTGTTGGATTGTCTGCCACACCGCACTGAAAACACTGATAACGCCAGGCAGTGCGCCGGTAAATACACCTGGGTGACCGGACGCGATTGCACCGGTAAGGAACGCGGCCACCCAGATGAAGCCGATCAACGCCGGCGTCGACAGAAATGCGCTACCTACGATCGCACCGCCCGAGCAGTGCACCAGTGGCCGCTGCGGCGCTTCGGGCGTGCGATGGTCGAGTCCGGCGGCCATCGCGAGCAGTGCCGCCCGCAATGCCTGCGCCTCCTCGAGCCGCAAGTACCCCAGCCGCACTCGACCCTCAGAACCGCCCGCCATGTCGAGTTTCAACTCGGCGAGCCCGAGTGCGCGCGCAAGCAACGGCTGCACGATGTCGATCGCCTGCAACCTGTCAATGCGTACCTGGCGCGACCGCCGGAACAGCACACCGGAGTCGATGTGCACTTCGCCACCGTCGATGGCGAATCTAGTGAAGGCCCACGACAGCGCGCTCGCGGCCAACCCGACGATCAGAACACCGACCACGATCACCGGCAACCACCAGCCGGCATGCCGAAGCCTTTCGAGGTTGTAGGTCCCGATCGCCGCCAACGACACGAGCACCCGCGCCGCTCGAACAATGGGCGTCAGAGGATGCAGGCGGCCACCGCGACGGCGCCCGCCATGATCTCGAGACAGAGCGTCCGAATCCGACGCGGTCACAGTCCGGCCGACTGAGATTCCCCGAGCGCGGCCAGCCGGTCACGCAACCTGTTGGCCTCGGTCGCCGTGAGGCCGTGGATGCGCGCGTCGGTGCCAGCCGATGCAGTGTGCAACCGCAGCGTGGAGATGCCGAACTTGCGTTCGACAGGACCCGCCGTGACATCGACCAGTTGCATACGGCCATACGGGACGACGACGAGCCGGCGCCACATGACGCCGTGCGTCACAAGCAAATCAGCACCGCGTTCGGCGTATCCCCACGAGTCGTAGTTGCGACCGATGACCACGAAAGCGGCAGCGCAGATCGCGAGCACCACGGCGACCGCCGCAACAGCAGCCAACCCTGAACCAGCAATCACCGACAAGACGGCGGCCACTGGGGCCACCACGACACCCAACGCGACGAGCAACGCTCGGCGCATCGTGCGCAGCTTGACAGAGACGCGCACCCATGTCCCTACTGGCGACGCAAAGGCGTCCTGGCTAGCGGACACGATCATCGGGCTCCCGTGGCACACGACAACTGTATTCAAGGAAGAGCGCCGCACCGACGAGGGCAAGCGAGGCGGCGACACTGAGCCCGCTCGCGCGGCTGTCGTCGTTGACACGCGGATTGCCGAGCTTGGTCAGGGTATAGACGAGGAATCCGCCGTACAGACCGGCGATGCTCGCGGCCGCATGGCTGCTGGCCTTTGCAAGGACGGCGAGTTTGGCAACAAACAGCGGCTCGAGCGGGCGGTTGCCAGGCTTGCGCAGCCGCGACCGAACGGAGAACCCGTACATCAGCTCGAAACCAGCGAGCAGGACGAGCGAGATCGGTCCGACGATCGGCAATGCGGGTAGCGAGCTGTAGTAGGCCCGCACGAGAAGCCAGCTGACCAGGCCCACCGCAACCGCGAGCGCAGCAAGTATCGACGAACGGGTCGGCGTCACGTGACGACGCCCGATATCGATAGCGTCGGCGTATCGAGTCGGCGCACCCCATCAGTGCCGAGCTCGGCAGCGAGTTCGGCTAGTGTCCCGTGGCCATCGACAGCGCCGTCGGGTTCGATCTCCAGCCACGGCACGACGACGAAGGCGCGCTCGTGCGCTCGCGGGTGAGGCAATGTCAGGTCTAGATCGTCGCTTCGCGCATCGCCATACGCCAGCAGATCGACGTCCAGCGTTCGAGGGCCCCAATGCTCGAACCGCACCCGCCCGGCAGCCGCTTCAAGCGAATGGGCAACGGATAGCAGGTCTGTTGCGGTGAGCGAGGTGTCAACGAGCACGACCGCGTTGTAGAAGTCCGGTTGCGGAGGTCCGCCGACGGGCGCAGTCTCATAGATTGCCGACACGGCAACGACCTCGGTCTGCGCCACAAGTCCGTCGAGCGCCGTCTGTAGCGTTGCGGCTCGATCCCCAAGATTCGTGCCTAACGCAAGTACCGCCTTCATGCACTACTCCTGGTGCGCACGACGGTCACGACCACATCATCGAACGTCAGGGGGATCGGCGCCGCGGGCTTGTGCACGCTGACTTCGACCGATGTCACGCGCGGATCCGCCAAACAAGCGGTCGCGATACGTTGCGCCAGCGTTTCGAGGAGATTCACCGGCTCGCCCGACACGATGGCGGCGACGGTGAGTGCGAGAGCGCCGTAGTCGGTGGTGTCGGCGAGGTCGTCGGACTGCGCGGCCGCCGAAGTGTCGACGTCAAGTGCGACATCGACGACGAAGTCCTGGCCCTCCGCGCGTTCGTACTCGAACACGCCATGGTGTCCGCGGACCAGCAGGCCTCGCAGCTCTATGCGATCGCTCATCGCGGTGCGCTCCAGCGCGCGGCGACTTGCACCGCATCGACGTCCGCGACGACATCATGCACGCGCACCGCCCACGCGCCCGCAGCAGCCGCCAACGCGGTGACTGCCGAGCTGGCATGATCGCGCCCCGCTGCGGGTCGGGGCACGCCGTCCTGCGCGAGCAGCCGGCCAAGGAAGGCCTTGCGTGACGCTCCGATCAGCACTGGGCGGTCGAGTTCCATCAACGTGCCGAGGTGGCGAAGCAGTGCCCAGTTGTCGTCGCCGTCCGGGCTCTTGGCGAAGCCAAGGCCGGGATCGAGAATCAGCTGATCGAAGCCAACCCCAGCACCGACGATCGCAGCGATCCGAGCGCAGAGTTCACGCCGGACGTCGACGACGACGTCGTCATACGTGGCGCGCTTCTGCATGTCAGCACTGTGCCCGCGCCAATGCATGACGACAAACGGCAAGCCGGACGCCGCGATGAACGGCACCATCGCCGGGTCGGCGAGGCCGCCGCTGACGTCATTGACCAGCACCGCGCCTGCGTCAGCGGCTTGTCGCGCGACATCGGCATGCATCGTGTCGACACTCACCGTTGCCCCAGACGCCGCCAGCTTTGCGATGACGGGAAGTACTCGGCGCAACTCCTCCTGCGCATCGACCCGCACGGCGCCGGGTCGGGTGGATTCACCGCCGACGTCAACGATGTCGGCACCGGCCGCCACCAGTTCGAGTCCGTGCTCGATCGCGGCGTGCGGGTCAAACCATTGACCGCCATCAGAAAACGAGTCGGGCGTGACGTTCACAACGCCCATGACCCGGCAGCGACCCAACTCCGGAAAGCCCACCAACCGGCTCACGCTGCAGGGCCAAGCCGCATGAGCTTGCGCAGCTGGCGAATCCGCGGGTGCGGCCACACGATGAATGCCTCCGCCTCGAGTGCGGCGATGGCAATGCGTGGTAGGTCACTGGCGCCAGGGAAGACGATGTAGCGCGGCTGCCACTCGGGCTGGAACTTCGCGTTGAAGCGGTACAGCGATTCGATCTGGAACCAACGCGACGCGAACACGAGGATCCCTCGCCACGCCCTGATGACTGGTCCGGCGCCTAGTCGGCCGCCGCGTTCGAGTGCCGACCGGAACACCGCAAAGTTCAGTGACATGCGGGTCACACCGAGGCGAGGGCACACCCGCAAAGCCGCGGTGATCAGATACTCGTTCAGTCCTGGATCCGCGGCCCTGTCGCGGCGCATCAGATCAAGTGAGAGACCGTCGGAGCCCCACGGGACGAAGTACAGAAACGCGCGCAGCATGCCGTCTTTCATGGCGGCGACCGCAACGCAATCGCCGTCGGCGGGATCACCGAGGCGCCCAAGTGCCATCGAGTAGCCGCGTTCTGTCTCTGCGCCACGCCACGACTCGGCCTCCCGCCGGAACATCGTCGACATCTCCGGAGGCAGATCTCGCACCCGATAAATCTCAGCCGTGTAGCCCGCGCGCTCGACGCGATTCACCATCTGTCGCACGTTGCGCATCGTGCGACCGTCGAGACTGAACTCGCCGACATCAACAATGGCTTCGTCGCCCAACTCCAGCGCGGACATCTCCGTCTCCCGAGTCCAGACGTCACCACCGAGCTCGCTACAGGCAAGCACAGCGGGCACCCAGGCGTGCCGTTCGGCCTCGATCATGAACTCTTTGATGGCCCCAGGCCACGCCTCTGGGTCACCTAACGGATCGCCTGTGGCAAGCATGACTCCAGACAGCACCCGGTAGGCGATGCACGATTTTCTCGTCGCCGACCAGATGACGCTCTTGTCGCGGCGCAACGCGAAGTAGCCGAGCGAGTCGAGTTCACCGTTCTTGGCCAGCAGGTCGCGCATCTGCGCTTCGTCGTCAACACCCAGGCTCGGCCGCGGTTCAGCCGGCCTGAACAACAGATAGACGGTGGTCAACGCAGTGAACGCGCCCATGGTGGCGAGCGTCCACGTGATGAGGTCGGTGGACCTGTCGCTGTGGAAGTGGATCGGTCCCGAAACGCCGACCAATCCGTACAGCACGTGCTGCGCAACAGTGAAGAAGCCGGCTGATCCGACCACTTCGTCCGGCCGTACCTCGATGAGCAAAGCGCCGAGTACGAAACTACCGGCCGTCAAACCGAGGAATGCCCACACCGCTAGCCAGCGGGTGCGCGGATCTCCGACCGCAAAGAACTCCTTGCGGTACAGCACGAGCGCGACGACGAACACCGCATCGAGCGGCAGCCAATCGACGGTCTCCCGCCAGGTGAACGGTCCGTGCAGCAGGTGCAACGTCGCGGTGACGACGAGGATCGCGACGACGGCTCGCCACGCGCGTCGCTTGCGGCGGCGAAGCGCGTGTGAGAGCAAGATGAGCAACGCGCCCGCGACCACCAGCGCCGCCCCAACGGCGCCGTGCACGACGGCCGGGTCGATCTTGCCCGGCAGCACGTGGTTGATGACCTTGACGCGTTCCCACAGGTGCGGCCGCACCACCATCGCGATGTCGCGCACACCGAGCAGGAACGTGAAGACACCGGCGACCAGCGGCACCCAGCGCCGATGCGATCGGCGCTCCCCTACGACATGAGCGGGTCGCCACGACGGCGCGGCCGGCTTCGAAGCGGTCGTCACGCGCACAGGGGTCGGGTCTCCGATCACAACTCAAGAGTAGGCGGGGCGGGCCTGGGCAGCCGGGTCAGCGACCCGCAATTAAGCGCAGCGCTTCCGCCCTCGTGCGATCGGACTCCCGAAACGCCCCGCGGACAGCCGAGGTAACTGTCCGGGCACCGGGCTTGCGAACCCCTCGCATCGACATGCACAGGTGTTCGCACTCGACCACGACGATGACCCCTCGCGGATCGAGGATCTCCTGCATCGCATCGGCAATCTGCGACGTCAACCGCTCTTGTACCTGTGGGCGCTTCGCAAACAGGTCGACCACCCGGGCGATTTTCGACAGCCCGGTGATCTCGCCTTTGACATTCGGGATGTAGCCGACGTGGGCGACCCCATGGAACGGCACGAGGTGGTGTTCGCAGGTGCTGTAGACCTCGATGTCCTTCACGATGATCATCTCGTCGTGGTCGGCATCGAACACGGTGGTGAGCACGTCTGAGGCACGCTGCGCCAGCCCGGCGAACTGTTCCGCCATCGCTCGGGCTACCCGCGCCGGGGTCTGCACCAAACCGTCGCGGGTGGGATCCTCGCCGATGGCGACAAGAATCTCGCGGACGGCGGCCTCGATCTTCTCTAAGTCGACCGTCATTCCGGTCGCGGTGGGCCGTCAAACGTGGAGCTGTCGACCACGGGGTCAGAGTCGGAATGAATCGCCGTGCCCGACCCACCGTTGGCGGAAACGCCGTTGCTGTGCCCGGGGTCGGCGCCACCGGAGGCGAGGACAGCCACCTCGCGCGGTGTCATCACCGGCGCCTTGTCCGATGGCTGGCGTTTGCCATAGCCGGTGTAGGAGCCGCGGTGCGGGCGCTTCTGGACGCGAGCGAAGATCCGCAGCACCTCGTCCTTTTGCAGCGTCTCCTTCTCCATCAACTCGAGCACCAGGTCGTCGAGCACGTCGCGGTACTCGACGAGGATCTCCCAGGCCTCGTCGTGTGAACTCTCGATGAGGCGGCGCACCTCGTCGTCAATCGTGGAGGCGATCTCCTCGGAGTAGTCGCGCTGGTGTCCCATGTCGCGACCGAGGAAGACCTCTCCGTTCTCCTGACCGAACTTGCGGGCGCCGAGCTTCTCGCTCATGCCGTACTGGGTAATCATGTTGCGGGCGATAGACGTCGCCTTCTCGATGTCGTTCGCGGCACCGGTCGTCGGCTCGTGAAAGACGAGCTCCTCCGCGGTGCGACCGCCAAGCAGCATCGCGAGCTGGTCCATCATCTCCGCGCGGGTCACCAGGAACTTGTCCTCGGTCGGCAGCGAGAGCGTGTAGCCGAGCGCGCGGCCGCGCGGCAGGATCGTCACCTTGTGCACCGGATCGGCGTTTGGCAACGCGTGACCGACGAGTGCGTGGCCGCCCTCGTGGTAGGCGATGATCTTCTTTTCCTTCTCACCCATGATGCGGCTCTTGCGCTCGGGCCCGGCCATAACGCGGTCGATGGCCTCTTCGAGGGTGAGCATGTCGATCTGCTTGCGGTCATGGCGGGCGGTGAGCAGTGCCGCCTCGTTGATGACGTTCGCGAGGTCGGCGCCAGTAAAGCCAGGTGTGCGGCGCGCGATGACGTCGAGGTCGACGTCGCCCTCGAACGGCTTGCCCTTGGCGTGCACCCGCAGGATGCCCTTGCGGCCTTCCATGTCAGGTCGGTCAACGACGATCTGCCGGTCGAAACGGCCCGGGCGCAGCAATGCCGGGTCGAGGATGTCGGGACGGTTGGTCGCGGCGATCAAAATCACGCCGCCCTTGACGTCGAAGCCGTCCATCTCGACCAAGAGCTGGTTCAGCGTCTGCTCGCGCTCGTCGTGGCCACCGCCAAGTCCGGCGCCGCGGTGCCGACCAACAGCGTCGATCTCGTCGATGAAGATGATCGCCGGGGCGTTCTCCTTGGCCTGGGTGAACAGATCGCGCACTCGCGAGGCGCCGACACCAACGAACATCTCGACGAAGTCGGAGCCGGAAATCGAGTAGAAGGGGACTCCGGCCTCGCCGGCCACGGCCCGCGCTAGCAAGGTCTTGCCGGTACCGGGAGGGCCGTACAGCAATACGCCCTTGGGAATCTTCGCGCCGATCGCCTGGAACTTGGCCGGATTCTCCAGGAACTCCTTGATCTCGACCAGCTCTTCAATCGCTTCGTCGGCGCCTGCGACATCAGCGAAGGTGGTCTTCGGGGTGTCCTTGCTGATGAGCTTCGCCTTGGACTTGCCGAAGTTCATGACCCGCGACCCGCCACCCTGCATCTGGGTCAGCATAAAGATCATCAGGCCGACGAGCAGCAGGATCGGCAACGCGTTCAGCAAGATCTCGAGCAGCAGGCTCGTGTGGCTGACCTTCACCGTGTAGAGCTTCGCGGGGTCGAGCTTCTTTTGAGCGGCAACGGCGTCGAGCTGGTTCTCCAGCTGGAGTTCCTGGGCGGGCGCGATCGAGGCCTGGATCTTCGTTGTCTGGGTACCCGGCAGTGGGGTCTTCAGCGTGAGTTGGACGGTCTGTTCCTTGTCGTGGAACACCGCGGTGGAAACGTTGCCGGACGAGATGTTGGCCACGACCTGCGACGTCGACACCGACTTGAACGAGCTACCGCTGCTCCACAGTCCGTTCAGCAGGACGAGGAACACGACAATAAGAAGGACCCAGAACAACGGGCCACGGGCATACCGTTTCACGTTCATGGATGCGGAGCGAAAGCTCCGTCCCTCCTACCGAATCGACGCGCTACCGACATCTCGTACCACCCTCGACGCTACACCGCGGGCGATGCGTTCACCCACAGCCGAACGCCCAGAGCAGGGCCTACCACCGACTGCACAACCCCCAGCGGGCCGCGGTCGTTCCCGAGCCGCGCCTCTTGCGGGTCGTGCCCACCCCTACTGAGGGTCGTATACCGAACGCTTGAGGGTCGCGACGAACGGCAGGTTGCGGTACTTCTCGGCATAGTCGAGCCCGTACCCAACAACGAAATCACGGGGAATGTCGAAGCCGAGGTAGCGCACATCGACGTCCTGCTTGACGGCATCTGGCTTGCGCATCAGCGCGCACACCTCCACAGAGGCAGGACCGCGCGAGCGCAGGTTGGCCACCAGCCACGAGAGCGTGAGCCCTGAGTCGACGATGTCCTCGACGACCAGCACGTTCAGACCGTCGATTCCGTGGTCGAGGTCCTTCAAAATCCGGACCACCCCAGACGATGACCCACTG